>JBGPLH010000131.1:0-8299 GCA_041486365.1 Thermodesulfobacteriota bacterium
CGGGCACCCGAACCTGAAGCGGGTGCTGCTGTACGAGGCCTTCGAGGGGCATCCGCTCCGCAAGGACTACGCGATCGATCGGCGGCAGCCTCTCATCGGACCGAGGAACTGACCGTGGCCCCGCGCCCGAGCGATCCCGAGACCGACCTGCACACGGAGCCGATGGTCCTGAACCTCGGCCCGTCGCACCCCATGACTCACGGGACGGTGCGGATCCTCGCCACGCTCGAAGGGGAGACGCTCCTGAACGCCGACGTCGAGATCGGCTACCTCCACCGCGCCTTCGAGAAGAGCTGCGAGCACGGCACCTGGCAACAGGCCTTTCCCTACACGGACCGCCTCAACTACAACTCCGCCATCGTGAACAACGTCTGCTACGCCATGGGCGTCGAGAAGCTGCTCGGCGTCGAGGTCCCGGAGCGCTGCCAGTTCATCCGCACGATCGCCAGCGAGATCGCCCGGATCGCCGATCACCTGACCTGCATCGGCCCCAGCTCCATGGAGGTGGGCGCGTTCTCGACGTTCCTCTACTTCGTGGAGGCCCGCGAGCTGATGTGGGACCTCATCGAATCCCTGTGCGGCGCGCGCCTCACGAACAACTACATCCGGATCGGCGGCGTGAAGGCCGACCTCCCCGACGACTTCCCCGCGCGGGTGAAGGAGGGCTTCGCCAGGACACGGAAGCTCATCGCCGACGTGGACAAGCTTCTCTCACGAAACCGGATCTTCGTCGACCGGCTTCGCGGCACGGGCGTCATCTCGGCGGAGGACGCGATCGACTGGGGCTGGACGGGGCCCTGCCTGCGCTCGACGGGCGTGGATCTCGACCTGCGGAAGGACGAGCCCTACATGGTCTACGACCGGGTGGACTTCGACGTCCCCGTGGGCGAGCACGGGGACAACTTCGATCGCTACCTGGTGCGGATGGAGGAGATGCACCAGTCGATGCGTATCGTCGAGCAGTGCCTCGAGAAGATCCCGGAGGGGCCCATCAACGTGGACGATCCGCGCGTGCGCTGGCCGGCGAAGGCGCTCGTCTACACGAAGATGGAGGAGCTGATCGATCACTTCAAGCTGATCTTCGAGGGCGTGAAGCCGCCGAAGGGGGAGGCCTACGTCGCCAACGAGAGCCCCAACGGGGAACTCGGCTTCTACCTCGTGAGCGACGGCACGGGAAAGCCCGTGAAGGTCCGCTGCCGCCCGCCCTGCTTCGCGGCGATGCAGGCGCTCGGGCCGATGCTGCGGGGCGCGATGATCGCGGACATCGTCCCGACCTTCGGCATGATCAACATGATCGGCGGAGAGTGCGACCGATGAGCGTCGTCACGGAGGCCATGCGGCAGGAGATCCTCTCGCTGCTCCCCCGCTACCCGCACAAGCGCTCGGCGCTGCTCCCCGCGCTCCACGTCGTGCAGCGCGAGCAAGGCTGGATCCCGCCCGAGGCGATGGAGGAGGTGGCGGCGCTCTTTGACCTGCGGCCCGTGGAGGTGATGGAGGTCGTCTCCTTCTATACGATGTACAACCGTGCGCCCGTGGGCCGGCACCACCTCCAGGTGTGCCGGAATATCGCCTGCGCGCTTCGCGGCGCGCGCAAGCTCACGCGCCACCTCTCCGGGAAGCTCGGCGTTCCCCTGGGCGGCACGACGCCCGACGGCCGTTTCACCCTCACCGAGGTGGAGTGCCTGGGCTCCTGCGGTACGGCGCCGATGCTCCAGTGCAACGACGACTACCACGAGAACCTCACCGTGGAACGGCTGGACGAGATCCTCTCCAACCTCCCGTGAGGGCTCCCGGCGCCGATCGGCTGTACCCGCGAAGCGGGGGAGACCTGAATTGCAGTACCCGCGAAGCGGGGGAGAGCTGAACTGTGGTACCCGCGAAGCGGGGGAGACCTGAATGCCTGCGGAAAAGTACCTCTCCGGCAACTTCGATCGGCCCGGGTCCGAGACGATCGACGGCTACATCGCCCTGGGCGGCTACCAGTCCGCCCGCAAGGCGCTGGAGTCGATGACGCCCGAGGCACTGGTGGAGCTGGTCAAGGAGAGTGGGCTGCGTGGGCGCGGCGGCGCCGGGTTCCCCACGGGGATGAAGTGGAGCTTCATGCCCAAGGCGGGCAAGGACGACCGCCCGCGCTACATCGCCTGCAACGCCGATGAGTCGGAGCCGGGGACCTTCAAGGACCGCGCGATCATGGAGCACGATCCGCACCAGCTCATCGAGGGGCTGATCCTCGGCGGCTGGGCCATGCAGGCGAAGGCCGCATACATCTATATCCGCGGCGAGTACGTGCGCCCCGCCCGGATCCTCGAGAAAGCGATCCAGGAGGCCTACGCGAAGGGGTTTCTCGGTCAGAAAGTGATGGGGAAGGACTTCGCCTTCGACGTGGTGCTCCACCGGGGCGCCGGCGCGTACATCTGCGGCGAGGAGACCGGGCTGATGGAGAGCCTGGAGGGCAAGAAGGGGATGCCGCGCAAGAAACCCCCCTTCCCGGCGAACTACGGCCTCTGGGGCATGCCGACGACGGTGAACAACGTGGAAACCTTCTGCCACGTGGTTCACATCGTCGGGCGCGGCGTCGAGTGGTTCCGCGGGATCGGCTCGGAGAAGAGCAAGGGGAGCACGCTCTTCGGCGTGTCGGGCCACGTGGCGCGCCCCGGACTCTACGAGCTGCCGCTCGGCACCACGGCCCGTGAGATCATCTTCGAGCACGCGGGCGGGATCGCGAACGGCCGGGAGCTCAAGGCGTTCATTCCCGGCGGCTCCTCGACGAAGCCGCTGCCGGCGTCCCTCGTGGACGTGAAGATGGACCACGACGACCTCGCCGCCGCCGGAAGCGCCCTCGGGACCGCGGGGCTCATCGTCATGGACGACACCACCTGCATGGTGCGCGCCTCGAAGGTGATCGCCCACTTCTACCGCCACGAGTCCTGCGGCCAGTGCACGCAGTGCCGCGAGGGGACGGCGTGGCTGGACAAGCTGATCGGGCGTATCGAGAACGGCTCGGGGATGATGCGGGATCTGGACGTGCTGCTCGACGTGGCCAACCAGATGGAAGGCGTCACCATCTGCGCCCTCTCCGACGCGGCCGCGTGGCCCGTGCAGGGCGTCCTGCGGCACTGGAAGGACGAGTTCGCGCGGCACATCCAGGAAGGGAAGTGCCCGTTCCCGGACAGCTTCGAGATCTGACCCGTCCGGGTTCCGGCACGGCGGCGACCCTCCGGTCGCCCGGGAAGACGAATGCCCAGGTTCACGATTGACGGGAAGGTGATCACGGTCGAGCCGGGAACGACCGTGCTGCAGGCCGCCAGGGCCCACGGCATCCCGATTCCCTACTTCTGCTGGCACCCGAAGCTCTCGATCGACGGCTCCTGCCGGATGTGCCAGGTCGAGGTGGAGAAGATCCCGAAGCTCCAGATCGCCTGCAACACCCCCATCGTGGACGGCATGGTGGTGCACACCGAGACCGACCGCGTGAAGGCCGCGCGGCAGGCCGTGATGGAGATGCTCCTCATCAATCATCCGCTCGACTGCCCGATCTGCGACGAGGCGGGCGAGTGCAAGCTGCAGGATCTCACCTTCCAGTACGGCGTCCCCCACAGCCGCTTCGAGGAGCCCAAGCGCCAGCTCGACAAGCGCGTCGAGATCGGCCCGCGCGTGATGCTCGACCAGGAGCGCTGCATCCTGTGCCGCCGCTGCGTCCGGTTCTGCCGCGAGATCCCGAAGACCGGCGAGCTGGTCGTCGAGGGGCGCGCCGACTTCTCGGTGATCACGACCGACCCGGGTTGCAAGCTCGACAACCGGTACTCGATCAACACGGTGGACATCTGCCCCGTGGGCGCGCTCACGAGCCGGGACTTCCGCTTCAAGGTGCGCGTGTGGTTCCTGAAGGACACGCCCTCCGTCTGCACGGGCTGCTCCAACGGCTGCAACATCAACATCTCGGCCTACAAGGATCGCGTGTTCCGGTTCCTGCCGCGGCGCAACGACGCGGTGAACGACACCTGGATGTGCGACGACGGGCGGCTCTCCTACCACCGGATCCAGTCGGCCGACCGGATCCGCCTGCCGCGGATCCGCGACGACGCGCCGGGCGAGGGGACGATCTCGCAGGCGACGGCGCCCTGGGACATCGCGATCGAGGCCGCCGCCCGCCGCCTGCGCGATGCGCGGGACGTCCGGGGCGCGGCGGCCCTGGGCGCCGTGGCGAGCGCCCATGCCACGAACGAGGATCTCTTCCTGTTCCTGAAGTTCTGCCGTGAGGTGCTCGGCGTCGAGCGGCCCGGCATGGTCGTTCCCGAGTGGGAGCCCGACGATCTGCTGATCAAGGAAGAGCAGGCCCCGAACGCCGCCGGCGCCCGGGCGATGGGGATCGGCGACGCGGATGACGCCCGCGCGACGCTGGCCCGGTGCGAGCGCGGCGAGATTGACGCGCTCGTGGTGCTCGGGTCGGATCTCCTCCTGGCGGCTGATCGGGAAAGGGTGCTCGCCGCTCTCGCGAAGGTCGGCACGATCGTCTGCATCGACACGCACGAGAGCGACCTTTCGCGGATCGCCCACGTGGTCCTCCCGGCGCAGGGCTTCGCCGAGAAGGACGGCACGCTGACGAACGGGAAGGGGCGGGTGCAGCGGATCCACCCTGCGTTACGGCCCGTGGGCGAAGCGAGGGCCGAGTGGGAGATCCTCGGCCTGCTCGCGGCCCGCATGGGGCACGCCTTCGCCTGCGCCTCGCCCGCCGCGATCCTGAAGGAGCTCGCGCAGGAGGTGCCGGCCTTCCGCGGAATAACCCTGGAGCGCGTGGGGAGCCAGGGCGTTCCTCTCGAGGGGGCCTGAGGATGCCCATCGACGCGGCCTTCGTCGCGGCCAAGATCGGATTCGTGTTCTTCGTCGTCCTGAACCTGGCGGGCCTGCTGGGCTGGGTCGAGCGGAAGCAGAGCGCCCTCATGCAGGATCGCATCGGGGCGAACCGCGCGCCGATCTTCGGCATCACGCTGATCGGCCTCTTCCATCCCCTGGCCGACGCGATCAAGGCCTTCACGAAGGAAGACTTCATCCCCGCGCGGGCGAACAAGGTGATGCACACGCTGGCACCGATCCTGGCCGTGGCGCCGGCCTTCACCGCCTTCGCCGTGATCCCCTTCGGCGACACGGTCACGCTGGCGGGAAAGACCGTACCGCTCGTGATCGCCGATCTCGACGTGGGGGTCCTCTTCGTCTTCGCGATCATGTCGCTGGCGGCCTACGGCGTGGTGCTCGCGGGCTGGTCCTCCTGGAACAATTTCTCCCTCCTCGGCGGCCTGCGGGCCTCCGCGCAGATGCTCTCCTACGAGATCGTGATGGGGCTCACGCTCGTCGGGATCTTCATGACCTACGGGTCACTCCAGCTCACGGAGATCGCCCGGGCGCAGGGTCAGTTCTTCACCTTCGGCGGCCTGAACACCTGGATCCCGAAATGGGGAATCCTCACGCAGCCCCTGGCGTTCTTCCTCTTCATGGCCGCGGCCATTGCCGAGAGCAAGCGCGCCCCCTTCGACGTGGCCGAGGCGGAGAGCGAGCTGGTCGCCGGGTACTTCACCGAGTACAGCGGGATGAAGTTCCTCATGTTCTGGATGGGCGAGTTCGTCGAGATCGTCGTGATCTCCGGCCTCGTCGCCACCCTGTTCTTCGGGGGATGGCAGATCCCCTGGCTCGCCCGCGACGGCTTCCACGTCCCCTTCACGTCCATCGTGATCGCGCTGCCAGCGATGCTGATCACCCTGGCCGGTGTGGCGGCTTTCTGGACGAAGGTGCTGGTGCTGATCTGGCTCCAGATGACGGTCCGCTGGACGCTGCCGCGGTTCCGCTACGACCAGATCATGCGAATGGGCTGGAAGATGCTGCTCCCGCTCTCGCTCGCGAATATCTTCGTGACGGGGCTGGTGATCCTATTGATGAAGGGCTAGAGGGCGGCGGGAGATTGGCTCGGCAGGAACCTCGCCCTCCCAACCCATGCGTCTCGTCGCGGATACGCGACACGATCGCCGGGTAGGAATCTGATGGAACAAACCGTCTTCTATGTTTTCGCCGCGATAGCGCTGGGCTCGAGCCTCGCGATGGTCTTGCAGCGCAACCCCGTGGCCGCCGCGATGAACCTCGTGCTCACGATGTTCTCGCTCGCGGCGCTCTTCGTGCTGCTGCACGCCCATTTCCTCGCGGTGATCCAGCTCCTGGTGTACGCCGGGGCGGTGATGGTGCTGTTCCTCTTCGTGATCATGTTCCTGAACCTGACCGAAGAGCAGCTCCTGCCGGGAAGGAAGTCGATCCTCCACGGTGCGGGCATCGCGCTGGCCGTCTACGCGCTGCTCCAGATCCGGGAGCTGGTCCACCGGATGCCCGCGGCCCGGCCCCGGGCGCTTGCCACCGACTTCGGGACCACGAAGGCGATCGGAAAGCTGCTCTTCTCGGACTACCTGCTCCCCTTCGAGCTCACCAGCGTGCTGATCCTGGCGGCCATCGTGGGCGCCGTGGTGCTGGCCAAGCGGAGGCTGGATTAGCCGGAGGTCCCCCGCCCGGAGGTCCCGCGCGAAGCGCGGGCCGACTCCGAAAAAGCGGGGACCGAAAAGGATCTAATACGCCCGTGGTCCCGATCGAGCAGTACCTGATGCTCTCCGCCGTGCTCTTCCTGATCGGCGTGGCCGGCGTGCTCACGCGCCGGAACGCGATCATCGTGCTCATGTGCGTGGAGCTGATGCTGAACGCCGTGAACCTCTCGTTCCTGGCCTTCGCCCGCGCGCTGGGCGACATGGGCGGGCACGTCTTCGTCTTCGTGGTGATCGCGGTGGCCGCGGCGGAAGCCGCTGTGGGCCTGGCGATCCTGCTCGCGGTCTTCCGGAACAGGGAAACGCTCAACATCGATGAACTGAACCTGATGCGCTGGTAACGGCCCGGCCGACCCGCCGGGCACTTCCGCCACGGGACATATGGAAAACGCCACCCCGATGGACCTCATCCGCTGGATCGTCGCCGCGCCGCTCGCGGGGACGATCCTGAACGGCCTGCTCGGCCGCCGGATGAACCGGCGGGGCGAGGGGCTGATCGCCCTCATCGGCTGCGGCAGCGTCGCGGTGTCCTTCGCCCTCGCCCTGGCCGCGGTCGCCCGGCTGCTCTCGCTCCCCCCGGAGTCCCGCCTCCTCGTCGATCACGTCTACACCTGGATCCAGGTCGGCGCCCTCCGCGCCGACGTGGCCTTCGCCGTCGATCCGCTCTCCGCCGTGATGCTTCTCGTGGTCACGGGCGTGGGCCTCCTGATCCATATCTATTCTGTCGGCTACATGCGCAAGGACCCCGGGTTCTGGCGCTACTTCTCGTACCTGAACCTCTTCATGTTCTCGATGCTCCTGCTCGTGCTCGGGGACAACCTGCTGCTCCTGTTCGTGGGCTGGGAAGGCGTGGGACTCTGCTCCTACCTGCTGATCGGCTTCTGGTACGAGGACCCCGAGAAGGCCAGCGCCGGGAAGAAGGCCTTCGTGGTGAACCGGGTGGGCGACTTCGGGTTCCTGCTCGGGATGTTCCTCCTCTTCTGGTCGCTCGCTTCCACGGGCGAGCCGACGCTCAACTTCGTCGAGATCGCATCTCGGGTCGGGACGCTCGCGGGCAGGACGGTTTCCTTCACGCTGCCGCTCGCCGGACCCCAGACCTGGGGACTGCTCACGGTGATCGGGCTCCTGCTCTTCGTGGGGGCCACCGGCAAGTCGGCCCAGATCCCGCTCTACGTCTGGCTCCCCGACGCGATGGCCGGCCCCACGCCCGTCTCCGCGCTCATTCACGCCGCGACGATGGTGACCGCGGGCGTCTACATGGTCGCGCGGATGCACTTCCTGTACGACCTCGCGCCGGGCGCCCTGCAGACCGTCGCGGTGGTCGGCGGGGCCACGGCGCTCTTCGCGGCGACGATGGGCATCGCGCAGACGGACATCAAGAAGGTGCTGGCCTACTCCACGGTGAGCCAGCTCGGCTACATGTTCCTCGCCTGCGGCCTGGGCGCGTACCCGGCGGCGATCTTTCACCTGATGACGCACGCCTGCTTCAAGGGGCTCCTCTTCCTCGGCTCGGGCTCGGTGATCCACGGCATGGGCGGCGAGCAGGACATGCGCCGGATGGGCGGCCTCGCGAAGCTCATGCCGATCACCACGTTGACCTTTCTCGCGGCGACGCTGGCGATCGCCGGGATCCCTCCCTTCGCCGGCTTCTTCTCGAAGGACGAGATCCTGTTCGAAGCGGTACGGGCCTCGACCGCCCTCTGGACGGTGGGCGCCGTGACCGC
>JBGPLH010000132.1:0-8288 GCA_041486365.1 Thermodesulfobacteriota bacterium
CGAAGCGCTCGCGCTGTCGCGCGCGGGCCAGGTTGACGCGCTCACGGATCGCCACCGAAGACTCACCCGCGCGATCACCGGATAGCTCCTTCCACGGCACCGCGCTCACCTCCACGTGCAGGTCGATGCGATCGAGAAGCGGTCCGGAGATACGCGCGCGATACCGCCGGATCTCCTCCGCGCCGCAGGAGCAGGACCTGCGGACGTCTCCGAGGTATCCGCAGGGACACGGGTTCATCGCGGCAAGGAGGAGAAAGCTTGCGGGGTAGCGGATCGTGTGGAGCGCCCGAGAGATCGTGACGGCGCGATCTTCCAGGGGCTGGCGCAGCACCTCCAGCGTCGAGCGGCGGAACTCGGGCAGCTCGTCAAGGAAAAGCACGCCGTGGTGGGCGAGCGTCACCTCGCCGGGGCGGGGGACCGTGCCGCCCCCGATGAGGCCGACGTCGCTGATCGTGTGGTGGGGGCTCCGGAATGGGCGACGAGTGACGAGGCCGGCGCGGCGATCGAGCAATCCCGCGGCGCTGGAGACCTTCGTCGCCTCCAGCGCCTCCTCGAACTCGAGGTCCGGCAGGACCGTTCCCATCCGCCGGGCGAGCATGGTCTTGCCGGTGCCGGGGGGGCCGATGAGCAGGATGTTGTGCCCGCCCGCCGCGGCTACCTCGAGGGCGCGTTTGGCGTGCTCCTGCCCGCGCACCTCGCAGAAATCGTCGTCCGGTGCGTGATGTGGCCCGTCGTCCGCGAAGAGATTGGGCGGCTCCGGAGGGATCGCCCGCTCGCCGTTCAGGAACTCGACGGCCTCCTGCAGGTGATCCACCGCGTACACGTCTACGCCCTGCACGATGGCGGCCTCCCGCGCGTTGTCCCGCGAGACAAGGATCCCGTCGAGCCGGGCGTCCCGCGCCGCGATGGCGGCGGGGAGCGCGCCGGGGACGCCCTTCACGCGGGCCTCGAGGCCCATCTCGCCGAGGAAGAGATGGCGCGCAAGCCGCTCCGGCTTCACGCTGCCGGCGGCCGCGAGGATCGCGAGCGCGATCGGGAGATCGAACCCGGTCCCCTCCTTGCGCGTGTCTGCGGGAGCGAGATTCACCGTGAGGTGCTGCATGGGGAAGGGATAGCCGGCGTTCCGCACCGCGGCGCGTACGCGATCGCGGCTCTCACGGACGGCTCCCCCCGCGAGCCCGACGATCGTGAGTTGCGGAAGGCCGGGCGCGACGTCGACCTCGACGTCCACCACGCGCGCATCCACGCCGTGCAACGCCGCCGAGAAGGTCCGTGCGATCATGCGTGCCCCCGAATGACGAAAGCCCCGAGCCGCTTCGCCGGATGGACCGGCGGGAGCCCAGGGCTTCTCCTTCAGGGATGGCGCGAAGGTACACGCGCGCGCGGGTCCGGGTCAAGCGGATTCCCCTCCTGCGCGGGGACACGTCCGGACGCGCCGCGAACGCCTCGCTTCCTTGCGCGGGGAAGGTCGGTCCAGTACGATGCGCGCGGCATAAGACAAACCGCGCCCCTCCGGCCCCCATGACCAGGAATCCCGTGCGTCCTCACGTCGACACCCCCTTGCAAGGCCTGACCGCTCTTGCGCTCGCCGCGCTGATATTCGTCTCGCCGGGCCCGTCGCTCGCCGCGATTGCCGCGAAGCCGCCGACACCCGTGCCGCCGAAGACGTCCTCGGCCTTCGACGGCACGCGCGCCCTGAAGGACGCCTCCGATCTCGTCGCCCTCGGTCCCCGACCCTCCGGGAGCGACGCCTCACGGCGCGCGCAGAACCTGATCATCCAGCGGCTCAAGGCGGCGGGTCTCGTGGTCCGGCAGGATGCGTTCACCGCGAGCACGCCCGCGGGCGACATCCCCATGAAGAACATCATGGGCGTGCTGCAGGGGAGGCGCGCCGGCGTGATCCTGATCGCCGCGCACTACGACACGAAACGCTTCAAGGACCAGCGCTTCGTCGGCGCGAACGATGGCGGCGCGGGAACGGCGGCGGTGCTTGAGCTCGCCCGCGCCATCGCCGCGCGGGGGAAGCCCCGATACACCTACTGGTTCGTGCTCTTCGACGGCGAGGAGTCGATCGGAGAGTGGAGCGAGGAGGACAGCCTCTACGGGAGCCGCCACCTGGTCGACCTGCTGCGGACGCAGAAACTTCTGGGCAACGTGCGCGCGATGATCCTCCTCGATCTCATCGGCGACGCGGACCTCACCATCGTCAAGGAGAGCAATTCCTACGGGGCCTACCGGGACCTCTTCTGGGCCAACGCCCAGCGTCTGGGCTACGGGGAGTATTTTCTCGGCGGCTTTGCGACGGTCGCCGACGACCATCTCCCCTTCGTGCGCGCGGGCGTCCGCGCCGTGAACCTGATCGATTTCATGTACGGTGGCCGGACACTGCCGGGAAAGTACTGGCACACGCCCGCGGATACGATGGACAAGATCTCGCCGAAGAGCCTCCAGATCACGGGCGACGTCGTGCTCGCCACCCTTCCTGAGGTCGAGAAGCTCACCTATGTGATCGAGACGCGGGCCGGCGTGGCGCCACCGCTCGATCCGGATGAGGAGCGCGCGGCGGCCATCCCGCCGCCGATCGAGGGGGACGTCACGGGCGGCGTGCTCGAATCGCCCGGACCGGGGAAACCCACCCGGCCCGAGCCCGTGGCGCCGCAGCGCGCGCCATGAACGACGCCGGCAAAGGGCGAAGGGGAGATCGATCATGAGCGGGCGCGGCGATCGCGGCGCGGGCCGGGAGCCCTCGGCAGTCAAGATGAGAGGAGCGCGCGGGCGAAGCCGCGTGCGGAAAGCGGAAAAGGAACTCAGCCATCTGGACGCGCGGGGCCGCGCGCGCATGGTGGACGTGGGCCACAAGGAGGTCACGGAGCGGGAGGCCGTGGCCTCGGGCCGCGTGCGGCTCAAGGCGTCCACGCTCGATCTCATCGCGCGCGGACGGATCGAAAAGGGCGACGTGTTTGCCGCCGCCCGTATCGCGGGGATCCTGGGCGCCAAGGCGACCCCGCGCCTGATCCCGCTCTGCCACCCGCTCGCCATCACCAGCGCCGCCATCGAGTTCTCCCAGGGCCGCCGCCCGGCGCACATCGATATCACCTGCCGGGTGAAGACACTCGACCGCACGGGCGTGGAGATGGAAGCGCTCACCGGCGTCGCCGTGGCCGCGCTCACCCTGTACGATATGTGCAAGGCCGTGGACCGGGAGATGGAGATCGGGCCCATCCGCCTGGAGCGCAAGACCGGCGGCAAGCGCGGCCCCTTCGTCCGAAGCGCGCCGCGATCCTGATCCCGCCGACCTCCCGCCCGCCGCATCGCCCGTTCGCCCGCTCCCGCGACCTCCGCCGACGAGCAGACCCGGGGCCGCGTAGCCCTCGGACGCCGTGGGATTCCGCGGGCCCCACGCGCGGGGAAGGGATGGCCGACATGACGCGCGCGGGAACGGATTCGCATCCGGGGTGTCGATGACCAAGAAAGACGCCGGCCCCGCGCTCGCGGCGGTGCCGGAAGTGCCCGGCGGGGTGCTCGTGGATCAGGACGCCCCGCTCGTCGCCCGCGCGAAGCGCGGCGACCGGGAGGCGTTTTCGCGGCTCGTCGAGCGCCACCATCGGCGCGTCTTCGGCACCGCGCATCACATGCTGGGCGATCGCGAAGCAGCCGCGGACATGACCCAGGACACGTTCCTCGCCGCATGGCGCTCGCTGGGGGGTTTCGAGGAGCGCGCGCGCTTCTCGACGTGGATCACGAAGATCGCCATGAACCGCTGCCGGAACGCGCTGCGCGCCTTTGCGGCCGCGCGGACCGGGCCGCTCCTCACGGACCCTCCCGCCGATCCGGCGCGGGGGCCCGAGGCGGCGGTGGGTGATCGCGAGGTGGCGGCGCACCTCGAACGGGCCCTTGGGCAGATCGATCCCGGGCACCGGGAGATCCTGATCCTGCGGGAGATCGACGGGCTCTCCTACGACGAGATGGCGGAGATCCTGGACCTGGAGGCGGGGACGGTGAAGTCGCGGCTCCATCGCGCCCGCGCCGCCCTGAGGGAGAAGCTCCGGGGAGTGTGGCCACCATGACGCAGGCGACCTGCGAGACGATCCGGCAGCGGCTGTCCGCGCTGATCGACGGCGATCTGACGCCCGGCGAGCGCCGGGAGTTGGAGGAGCATCTGAGTGGTTGCGCGGCCTGTGAGGCGGAGACGCGCGCGATGCGGGAGACGTCGGAGGCGTTGCGGAACCTCCCGCGGGCGGAGCCCCCGCCTGACCTGATCGCGCGGATCGAGCGCGCGATCGACGGGACGGGATCGCGGCGCGCCCGCGGGCGATCGCGCATCCAGCGCCATGCCGTGGCGATGATCCTCGTGGTGGGGATCCTCGTGGGAATCATCCGCGTGATTCCGCACGGCCCGGGGCTCTTCGGGCCGCGAAGGCCGCCCCTCCCGGCGGCGACTCCGACGCCGCGGGAACGAGCCGAAGGGACGACGGCGGAAGAGGTCGCCCCCATCCCCGATCAGGATCGCGCCGCCTCGCGCACGAGGGCGGGCGCTCCGGCGAAGACACCACCCGTGAGCGCGCAATCCTCCGCGGGGAAGCGCGACGCTGTTCCGGCCCCGCCCAGCGGGCGGGAGATCGCGATGGCGGAGGTCGAGGCCCGGGGGGATCTCGCGAAGAAAAAGAACAAAGGCGCCCTGACGGCCGAGCTGGGAGAGATGGGCGCCGCGACGGCCGGCGCAGGCACGGCGGCGCCCCCGGGGTCACCCGCGATCGATCTATTGCGGCACCCCCGTCCGGAACCGGCCTGGGCCGAATCGATCCGGCGGCTCATCCAGGACCGGCCGGAGGAGCTCGCACGGGCCTGGAAGTCGCTCTCGACGAAGGAGCGGTCCGAGGTCCTCGCCGCCTGGTATCGATCTGCCATGGCGCCCGGTATCGCGGGGGATCTCGAAGCGGCCATGGAAAAGGCGCGTGATCCGGACCTGAAGTCCATGCTTCACGCCCTGCGCGAGTTCACGCCCTGAGCGGGTCTTCGAAATTTTTCGGGAACAAATCACCCCGAGCGCTGTCTTTCACCGCCGAGGCCGCCCTGCACGACCCACCCCCGGCGGCGGTCCAGGAGGTTCTGCGATGAAGTCGATCCGAAGGTCCCTGCTTTTCCTCGGCGTGGCGGCCCTGATCGGCGCGGCCCCCGTGTCTGCCACGCCCCCTGTGTCTGCCACGCCCCCCGCGCCTCCCTTCCTGTCCCCGAAGATCGGGTCCGGGCTCGACGCGCGCGAGTCGTCGCGCGCGTCGCTCTCGCTCACGATCTACAACCAGGACCTCGCCCTCGTCCGCGACGTGCGCAATCTCACGCTCCCTCACGGCGTGAGCGATCTGCGGTTCCTCGATGTGGCGTCTTCGATCGATCCCACGAGCGTGCAGATTCGCTCCGTCGAAGGCGCGGCGCCCTTCAGCGTGATCGAGCAGAACTACCGCTACGATCTGATCAGCCCTGAAAAGCTCCTCGACAGGTACGTCGGGCGTCAGATGGAGGTGTTCGTGTCGCAGGGAGGCGATCAGCCCGGGCGCTGGGAGAAGGCCACCCTGCTGTCGAACAACGGCGGGCCCGTTTACCGGATGGGCGACCGGATCGCCGTGGGCGAGGGTATGCGCGTGCGGCTCCCCGACCTCCCCGCCGATCTGGCGGCGCGTCCCACGCTCGTGTGGAAGCTCGACGCGGGCCCCGGCGGTCCCCGGCGCGTGGAAGCGAGCTATCTCACATCGCAGATCTCCTGGACCGCGGACTACATTGCGATGCTGGCCGGCGACGGCAAGCACGCCGATCTCACGGGCTGGGTGACGATCGACAACCGGAGTGGCACGGCCTACCGGAACGCCGGCGTGCAGCTCGTGGCGGGTGACGTTCACAGGGTGATGCCCGTGGGCATGGGCATGGTCATGGAGGCCATGGCGGCGCCCATGGCCAAGCGCGACCAGGCTCAGTTCCGGGAGGAGGGCTTCTTCGAGTACCACCTCTACACGCTGAACCGCCGCGCCACGATTCTCGACCGGGAGACGAAGCAGATCCAGCTTCTCGCGGCCCGCGACATCCCCGTCACGAAGGAGATGCTCTACTTCGGCGCGTCCGAGTCCTGGCGCACGCAGGACGGTGAAGTTCGCTCGAACCAGAAGGTGGGCGTATATCTTCGCGTGAAGAACGCCAAGGAGATGGGGCTCGGCATGCCGCTCCCGAAGGGGCGTGTGCGCGTCTATCAGCGGGACCCGCGTGGCACGGAGCAGTTCCTAGGCGAGGATCAGATCGATCACACGCCGCGGAACGAGGAGCTGAAGCTCAAGGTGGGCGACGCCTTCGACGTCGTGGGGAGCCGGCGCCAGACCGAGTACAGGCGCACGTTCTCGATCAAGGGCCTGTACGCCGCCGACGTGGCCTTCGAGGTCGAGATCCGCAACCACAAGGACGAGCCGGTCACCGTCGGGATTCTCGAGCCGCTCTTCGGCGACTGGCGCGTGATCGCCTCGAGCCACCCGTGGAAGAAGGTGGACGCGGGGACGCTCCGCTTCGACGTGAAGGTGCCCGCCGAGAAGGCGGTGAAGGTGACCTACAAGGTTCACGTGGAGGACTGAGAGGTGGGAGAAAAAAGGACGGCCGGGCGGAAGCCCGGCCGTCCCGCTTTCAGAGGCCGATCAATCGTCGAAGAGCGTTTCGGGAACCAGGACCGGCTTGTAGTAGCGCGGGGACGGTATGAAAAAGGTCACCGTCTCATACGCGCCTCCGGCCAGCCGATCGCCCGACTGCACGATCCCGTCCGCCGTACCGTAGAAGAACATCGTGAAGGGATCCCGCTGATCGGCGTAGTGGTACCACGCCAGGGGAAGCTCCAGCCAGAAGGTCGTGCCGTTGATGAACCCGCGACCGAACTTCTTCCAGATCTTCATCCCGTCGCTATCGTTCTTGTTGTACGTGTGGCCCGCCAGGCTCACCGTGGGAGCCGCCAGGATCGCGGCAACCAGGGCGAAAACGGCCAGGCACTTCGTGAGTCTTTTCATGAGGTCACCTCTCGTCGCGGTGGATGCCCCCCCGCGCCTCGCGCGGGGGCGTCAGGACCAGGACCGTCTCCTTAGAAGATGTGCCTCAGGTCGAGGACATCCGGGTCGAGGGTCGCGAAGTCGTCGGGAAGCGGCACGAAGAAGGTGCCCATCTCGAACGCGCCCGCGGCCGTCCGGCCAACGGCCTTCGCCGCGCCGTGCGCCGACCCGTAGCCGGTCCCCGTCAGCAGGTCCCGCTTGGCCACTGTCTGGCTGAAGGTCTTCGGGAGCTCGATGAACCCCGTCGTGATGTTGATCATCCCCCGCGCGAATTTCTTCCCGGCCGTGTGGACGTAGTCGTCGTTTGCCGCCGCGTCGAGGCTCGTCCCGGCCGGGAAATCGTACTTCTCCGGCCTGCCGTACTTGTCCTCGGTGTCGGCGTAGCCGAGCGACCAGGTGCGCAGCACCTTGAACGCCACATTGCGGTTCTCGACGCGGCCCGACCGGGTCCGATTGGAGGCCACAGGCCCGAACTCGCTGTGGGGCGCGTAGCCGATGCGCTCGGGGGCGATCCCGTGGTCCATGAGGTACTGGCCAACGGACTCGGCGCGCCGCTCGGAGAGGTGGTAGTTGAAGTGCGCGCTCGCGGGGCTCGAGGTGTTCCCCTCGATCACCACGCAGGTGTCATCCTCCCAGGCGAGGATGTTGACGGCCTCGTCGAGCATCGGCTTGTCCTCCTCGCGGACGTCGGCCGAGCCGTTGTTGAAATGGACCGCCTGCAGCAGGATCTCAGGGCGATGGGCCTGCAGCTTCGTCCAGACTTCCTTTACGGACCCGCGCGCATTGGCCACGTCCTGGTCCACGTCGTTGTCCCACTCGTCGAATTCGTGCTGCGCCTGCTTGAGCGAGACGGACGCCTTTCCGAGGTCCTCCGGCGTCCGCTTGAGCGCTCCCGCTCCGATCGCGCGCTGCACGGAATCCTCCAGCTTGTGGATCTCCGCCTGCGTGTCCTGCCGCGTGGCACAGCCCGCTCCCATCCAGAGGAGGGAGGCCGCCGCGGCCAGGACCGCCAGACCGTTCAACCTTGCGTGCATGAGTGCTTCCTCCTGCGCGAGTGTCGTTCGTTTCAGACCTTAGTCGGCCCCCCCCAGCCCGCGGGGAAGGCCCCTGCGTGTGCTGCCTCAGAACGCCTGCTCGGTGGTGGCCTCTTCGGCCAGCTTCATCGCCTTCTTCGCGAAGCACTCGGCGCCCGTGTAATCCATCTCGTCGTACTCG
>JBGPLH010000133.1:0-8261 GCA_041486365.1 Thermodesulfobacteriota bacterium
GCCGAGCTGGCCGTCGATCTCGAACTGCACGTACCGGTGGAAGTCGACCTCCGCCCGGCGCTCTTCCCGGAAGCGCGCGACCGCCGGCGATCGCGGGTCACGGAACTCCTTTGGCCATGTGAGCCAGCCGCGCCCGTCCGCATTCGGCCCGGTGAACCGGTCCTCCAGCGCCGCCCAGGTGGCGAAGTCCTCCAGCGGCGCTCCCTCCATCCGCGCGAAGGCATCGAAGGCCCTTCCCCGCGCCGTGCTCCGTCCGAGGTGCCGCTCGCGGAAGACCTCGAAGCATGGCCGTAGCGCCTCGCGCTGCAGCCGCGTCACCCGCCCGTAGTCGACCCGATCGGCCTTGCGCGCGAGGTCGATCTCCTCGTGCATCGCGTCACGCCGCGCCCGCCCGCGGGCCCGCGCCGACGCGCGAAACTCGGGCACGGACGTCACGTCGAGGTACAGGGAGTTCCGGTAGAGGCGGCTCACGGGGCCATAGGGGCTGATGTCCCAGCCGCGGTTTCGAAGGGCGTGCAACGGGTTGACCCCGACGAAGGCCGCGCCGGTCCCGGCGGCCCACCGGATCAGCGCGCGAAGATCCGTGAGATCCCCCGCGCCCCAGTTGCGCTCGCTGCGAAGGGTGTAGAGGTTCGCGGTGAGGCCGAAGGCCCGGCGCGATCCGAGCCGCTCGTCGACCGTGACGCAGCGCGCGGGTGTGACGATGAGCGCCTGGCTGCCTTCCCGCTCGATCCTCCCTGACGACACCCACGCGCGAATTCGGTGGTAGCCCGCCGCCGGAGGCGACGGGAGCCGCACGCGCGGGGCGCCCGCGCGGGCCCGCCGCTTCCCTTCCAGCAGGTGGACGCGCCCGCCCTCTTCCTCGATCTCGAGCCGCCAGAAGGCCGGGCCCGCTCCGGCGCGCAGATCGACCGCGCACGGCGCGCCCTCGCGGATCAGGCGGCATGGATCGAGGAGCGAGCCTTCGGCGCGGGACTCCTCCGCGTGCAGCGCGGCGGCCGCGGCGGCCTCGTCCCGGGCGTCAATCCCGAAGACGGCCAGCAGGCGCACGCGTGCCGCGTCGGGGGTACGGTGCCGGCGGCCCCGCACGTCCCGGTAGGCGGGAAGGATCCCGAACCGATCGGCGAGCTTTTCAAGGAAGGGTCTTCGGGCCAAGAGTCAGTCGCCCGGCGCCAGGATCAGGGCTCCCAGCGGCGGAAGGTTCAGGCGGATCGAGTGCGGGTACCCGTGCCAGGGGACGTCCTCGGTCCGGACCTGCTTTCGCGTTTCGTACTGGCTCCCCCCGTAGCGCGGCGAGTCGCTCGAGAGGATCTCGTAGTAGGCCCCCGGGCGGGGCACGCCGATCCGATAGTCGCCGCGCGGCACGGGCGTCAGATTGAGCGCCACGAGGAGGTGCGCCTCGCCGTCCTGGCGCAGGTAGGCGAGTACGGAATTGTGGCGGTCGGTGCAGTCGATCCAGCGAAACCCCTCCGGCTCGTGGTCGTGGCGCCACAGGCAGGCATGCTCCCGGTAGAGCGCGCCCAGGTCCTCCATGAAGCGCGCGAGCGCATGGCGCATCGGGTCCGCGGCCAGGTGCCAGTCGAGGCTCGCGTCGTGGTGCCATTCGTGGGACGGGGCCAGCTCGGTCCCCATGAAGAGAAGCTTCTTCCCGGGCCGGGTGAACTGGTAGGCGAGAAGCAGCCTCACGTTCGCCATCTTCTGCCAGGGATCCCCCGGCATCTTCGTGAGGAGCGATCCCTTGCCGTGCACCACCTCGTCGTGGGAGAGCGGCATGATAAATTTTTCGGTGTACTCGTAGAGCATGGCGAAGGTGATCGTGTCCTGGTGGTACTTGCGGTGGACGGGGTTCTTGGTGAAGTACAGCAGCGTGTCGTGCATCCAGCCCATGTTCCATTTGAAGGTGAACCCGAGGCCCCCGTCCTCCACGGGCCGCGTCACACCGCCCCAGGCGGTCGATTCCTCGGCCACGGTGAAGCACCCGGGCGCCTCCTCCCGGACCATGGTGTTCAGCGTCTTGACGAAATCCACGGCCTCGAGATTCTCGCGCCCGCCGTACTTGTTGGGCAGCCACTCTCCCTCCTTGCGGCTGTAGTCCAGGTAGAGCATGGAGGCCACCGCGTCCACCCGCAGGCCGTCGACGTGATGCTCCTTCAGCCAGAACAGCGCGTTCGCCAGGAGGAAGTTGCGCACTTCCGTGCGCCCGTAGTTGAAGATCAGCGTTCCCCAGTCGGGATGCTCGCCCATGCGCGGATCCTCGTGCTCGTAGAGGGCCGTCCCGTCGAAGCGGCGCAGGGCGAAGTCGTCCTTGGGGAAGTGCGCGGGGACCCAGTCGAGGATCACTCCGATCCCGTTGCGGTGGCAGTGATCCACGAACGCGCGGAAGTCGTCGGGGCCGCCGTAGCGGGCGGTCGGGGCATAGTAGCCGGTGACCTGGTAGCCCCAGGAACCCGCGAAGGGGTGCTCGGCCACGGGAAGCAGCTCGACGTGGGTGAATCCCAGCCGCTTCACCTGCTCCACGAGGGGCGGCGCGATCTCCCGGTAGGTGAGCGGGCGGTGCCACTCCTCGGGCACCCGTGCCCAGGACCCCAGGTGCACCTCGTAGATCGCCACGGGCTCGTGGTGCAGGTCCCGCCCGCCCCGCGCCGCCATCCACCCGTCGTCCCCCCACTGGTAGGAGGACTGGAAGACCCGCGCCGCCGTCCCCGGCGGCACCTCCATCGAGAGCGCCATCGGATCGGTCTTCAGCCGGATGTGGCCGTCGGCCGTCCGGATCTCGTACTTGTAGAGCGCGCCGGGGGAAACACCGGGAACGAAGAGCTCGTAGACGCCGCCGCCCCCGAGACAGCGCATGGGGAAGATCCGGCCGTCCCAGCGGCAGAAATCTCCCACCACGCTCACGCGCCGGGCGTTCGGCGCCCAGACGGCGAAGGACACGCCGTCGGTGTGATCGAGCCGCATCGGGCGGGCGCCGAGGAAGTCCCAGAGCCGCCGGTGGGTCCCCTCCGCGAAGAGATGGAGATCGAGCTCGCCGATCGACGGGAGGAATCGGTAGGGATCGTCGCGCTCCCATGCGCTTCCGTCGGCGAAGTGGAAGCGAAGCCGGTAGCGGATCGGCACGCGCGCGCCGGCGAGGAAGATCCCGAAGAGCCCGCCGCCCAGGGCCGCGAGTCCCCGCGACTCACCGTCGCCGAGCACGATTTCGGCCCCGGTCGCGTCCGGGTGCCAGGCACGCACGACGGCGCCCTCGACGCCGTCGGCCACGGCGGGATGGGCGCCGAGAACACCATGGGGCTCGTGATGGTCCCCCGCGAGGAGCCTCGCGCGATCCTCCGGATCGAGCGCCGGGAGAGAAATCTCGCCGGCCGTGTGCAGGGCCTCGCGAATCATGGGGCGGCCTCGTAGCAGAGGAGGATCAGCGAGGAAGCGGCCAGCTGCACCTCGTCCACCTTCAGGTGGTGCGACCCCACCCGCGCCGTGTTCACCAGCTCGCGCCACTCCCCGGGCTCTTCGAGCGCCGGGAGCCGGCACGATCGCGAGCGCGCCCCCGCGTTCACGAGGAGGAGCAGCGTGTCGCCGCTGATCAGGCGGCCCCGCTCGTCCACCTCGTCGGTGGACTGTCCGTGGATCAGCATGCCGAGCACGTGATTGCACGTCTCGTTCCAGTCGTCCTCCTTCATCTCCTCCCCGTCGGGCCGGATCCAGGTCACGTCCTTCAGGCCGCCGTCCGCGACAGGTCGGCCCCGGAAGAAGCTCCGGCGACGCAGCACGGGGTTGGCCCGCCGGATCGCGAATAGACGCTGCGCGAAGTCCAGCAACGTGCGCTGCCGGGCGTCGAGCGTCCAGCTCACCCAGGCGATCTCGCCGTCCTGGCAGTAGGCGTTGTTGTTTCCCGCTTGGGTGCGCCCCATCTCGTCGCCCATGAGAATCATCGGGACGCCCTGGGAGAAGGCGAGCGTCGCGAGCACGTTGCGGACCATGCGCTCGCGCGTGCGCGCCGTGGGCACGTGCTCCGTCGGTCCTTCGACACCCCAGTTGCGGCTCAGGTTGTCGTCGGTGCCGTCCCGGTTGTCTTCCCCGTTCGCCTCGTTGTGCTTGCGCTCGTAGCTCACGAGGTCGCGCAGCGTGAAACCGTCGTGGCAGGTGACGAAGTTGATGCTCGCGTGCGGCGTCCGATCGATGGAGGAGTACAGGTCGCTGGACCCGGTGAGACGGGAAGCCAGCTCGCCCACCTGCCCCTCGTCGCCGCGCCAGAACCGCCGCACCGTGTCGCGGTAGCGGCCGTTCCACTCCGCCCAGCCCGCCGGGAAGTTGCCGACCTGATAGCCCCCGGACCCGAGGTCCCAGGGCTCCGCGATGAGCTTCACCTGGGAGATCACCGGGTCCTGCTGGATCATCGCGAAGAAACGCGAGAGCCGGTTCACCTCGTACAGCTCCCGGGCCAGCGCGGGCGCCAGATCGAAGCGGAACCCGTCCACGTGCATCTCCAGGATCCAGTAGCGCAGGCTGTCCATGATGAGCTGGATGGCCCGCGGGTGGAGCATGTTCAGGCTGTTGCCGCAGCCGGTGAAATCGACGTAGTGGCGCTTGTTGTGCGGGTCGAGCCGGTAGTAGGCGGCGTTGTCAATCCCGCGCAGGCTGAGCGTGGGGCCGAGCTGATGACCTTCTCCCGTGTGGTTGTAGACGACGTCCAGGATCACCTCGATCCCCGCCCGGTGCAGCGACTTCACCATGGACTTGAACTCGTACACCTGCTGGCCGAGGCTTCCCGTGGCGTAGCGCACGTCCGGGGCGAAGAATCCGATCGAGTTGTAGCCCCAGTAGTTCTTGAGCCCGCGTGACACGAGGGTGCGCTCGTCGATGAACGCGTGCACCGGGAGCACCTCCACCGCCGTGACGCCGAGCCGGTGAAGGTGATCCAGCACCGGGTCCGATGCCAGTGCGAGGTAGGTGCCGCGAATTCGCTCCGGGATGCCCGGGTGCAGGAACGTGAACCCCTTCACGTGGGCTTCATAGATCACCGTGCGGTTCCACGGCACCCTCGGCAGCCGATCCTCGCCCCAGGTGAAGGCCGAATCGATCACGACCCCCTTGGGGACGTAACCGGCGCTGTCACGCGGATCGCAGGAGAGGTCCTCCCCGGGATCGCCCACGGTGTAGCCGAAGAGCGCGTCGTGCCAGTGGAAGATTCCGGAGAGCGCCTTCGCGTAGGGATCGAGGAGGAGCTTGGCCGGGTTGAAGCGGTGTCCCTGCTCTGGAGCGTAGGGGCCATGGACGCGGTAGCCGTAGAGCAGGCCCGGCCGCGCGTCAGGGAGGTAGGCGTGCCAGACCATGCTGGTCCGCTCGCCCATGGGGATGCGTTCGGATTCCTTCGTGTCGTCGGCCCGATCGAAGAGGCACAGGTCGACGCCCGTGGCGTGCTCGGAGAACAGGGCGAAGTTCACCCCCTCCCCGTCCCATGTCGCGCCGAGCGGATAGGGATTCCCGGGCCAGACGCGCATCAGCGGCGCCCCGCCGTTCCCATGCTTCCCTCCCGAATCCAGGCCGCCGCCGACAGGGGCCCAAGCCTCATGCGAACCCCCTCCCCCCCGACGGCCGCGCGCGGCGCGTCCTCGATTCCCGCTTCGTCCCCGTAACGCGCCGCCCCCGTCCACAGGAAAAGACGCAGCGCGCCCCGACCCTCCGCCGGCATTGTCGCCTCAATCGGCCCATCACTCAAGTTGAAGCACGTGAAAAGCGCGGCCTCCCCCCGGGTGGTGCGCAGGGCGATCCAGCCCTCCGCCGCTTCGCTGACGGCCGCCGCGCCGGCCCCCGGCCGGAGCAGCGCGACACGCCTGCGCAGGCGGATGAGATCGCGGTAGAGCGCGAGCAGCGCCTTCCTCCGCGGCGTGTCGATCCGACGCTGCGGACGCGACCGGAGGAAGGTCTCCTCGTCGCCCGGGTCCGGCATCTTCCCCCGCCCGAAGTAAGCGCGCCACTCGGCCCGGCGCCCGCGCCGCACCGATTCGATCAGCGTCGCGTCCGAATGGCTCACGAAGAAGTGGAAAGGGTTCGTCTCGCCGTACTCCTCCCCCATGAAGAGGAGCGGGACGAAGGGAGAGAGGAAGAGCATCGCGGCCGCGAGCTTCTGCCGCGCGAAGGGGACCAGAGCCGCGAGCCGCTCGCCCCGACTGCGGTTGCCGACCTGGTCGTGGTTTTGAACGCACACGATGAAGCAATGGGCCGCGACCTCCGCGCCGGAAAGCGCGCGGGACTTCGGCGCCGCGGGCCGCCGCCCCTGGGGGAATCGGCCCTCCGGCGCGAAGGGGTGCCGGAACGCTTCCGCCAGCGCGCGCAGGCGGCCGGCCTCCGGACGCCCGCGCGGGCCCGCGAGCGCCCCGTGGACGGCGCGCACGAAATCGTCGTTCCACTGGGCGTCGAGCCCGTAGCCGCCCTTCCCCCGCGCGCGCACCAGCCGGGGCTCGTTCCGGTCGCTCTCGGCGATGATCGCGACGTGCCGCCCGAGCCGCGCTGCGTGTGCCTTGGTCGCGCGCGCGATCTCCTCCAGGATGTGCGGCGCCGTCCCGTCGCGGATCCCCTGCACGGCGTCCAGCCGCAGGCCGTCCAGGTGGTACTCGTCGATCCAGTAGAGCGCGTTGTCGGTGAAGTAGCGGCGCACCTCGCGGCTGCCGGGCCCGTCGAAGTTGATCGCGGCTCCCCAGGGGTTGCGATAACGGCGAGTGAAGTAGGGCCCGACCCCGGCCAGGTAGTTTCCCTCGGGGCCGAGGTGGTTGTGCACGACGTCGAGGATCACGCTGATCCCGGCGGCGTGGGCGGCGTCCACGAGGCGGCGAAGACCCTCCGGGCCGCCGTAGGTGCTCTGCGGCGCGTAGGGATGGGCGCCGTCGTAGCCCCAGTTGCGCGCACCCGGGAACTCCGCCACCGGCATGAGCTCGATCGCGGTCACGCCGAGGGCCCGGAGCCAGGGGAGCGCCTCCACCGCCGCGTCGAACGTGCCCTTTTCCGTGAAGGTCCCCACGTGGAGCTCATATATAATGAGCTCCGCCGTCCGGCGCCCCTTCCACCCCCCATCGGTCCATCGGAAGGCACGCGGATCGACGACCCGGCTTGGTCCGTGCACCCCCTCCGGCTGGGAGCGGCTCACCGGATCCGGACGATCCCGCGCGCCGTCGAGGCGGAAGACGTAGCGCGCGCCCGGCCGAACGCCCGGGACGGTCGCCGAATGCACGCCGTCCCTGCCGCGATCCAGGCGATGCTCCCTCGCCCGTGAGCCGCCGAGGATCCGCACGCTTATCTGTTTCGCCCGCGGCGCCCACAGGGAAAACCGGACCGACCCATCGGGGAGCACGCTCGCGCCCCGATCGAGGCGCCAGCCCGCCGTCATTGCGATTCCCGGGGAACCACCCGGGGAACCACGCGCAGGTCGATCTCCTGGACGGGGATCTCGATCCCCTCGCGCCGGAACTCCTCCCAGACCTGGAAATTCAGATCGCTTCGCAGGCCCGCCTCGCTCGTCTCGCGGAAGTCGATCCAGACGAGGAGATCGAACACGAGCCCCTTCTCTCCCAGCTCCAGGAGCTGCACCTCGGGGCCGGGGCGCTGGAGCACCCGGGATGCGCGGCCGCGACCCGGAGCAGGATCTCCTTCACGCGGCTAACGTCCGCCCGGGAGTCCACCAGGTAGCGCGCGGCGATCCGGGCCCGCGGGTCATCGTGCGTCCAGTTCACGATGGTCGTCTGGAGGAGCGTCGAGTTCGGGACGAAGAACTCCACGTTGTCGCGGCTGCGAATGCGCGTGGAGCGCATGCCCACCTGCTCGATTCGCCCGCGCTGGCTCTCCACGGTCACCCAGTCGCCCGGCTTGAGCGCGCGGCCGAAGATCAGCGTGAGCCCGCTCACCAGGTTGTTCACCACGTGCTGCAGGCCGAAGCCCACCCCGACGCCGAGCGCGCCCGTGAAGATCGCCACGCCTTTCAGATCGATCCCGACGAGACGCATCGCCACCAGCGTGCCCACCAGGAGGAACAGGCCCGTGAGTCCCGCGTTCACGGCGCTCCCCGCCCCCGGGTCCAGCCCCACGGCCGGATAGAGCGTGTAATCGAGGAAGGCCCGAAGCACCCGCGCCAGGAGGATCGCGGCGACGATCACCGACACCGCCTGCAGGATCATCCAGACGGAGAGCGCCCGATGGCCCAGCGTGAACATCGGCGCCACCGCCAGGCGCACGATCGGTCCGTCGGCGGCGAAGAGCCGCACCCAGGTCAC
>JBGPLH010000134.1:0-8238 GCA_041486365.1 Thermodesulfobacteriota bacterium
CTCGAAGAGGCCCTCCACGCCCTCACGAAGGAGGCGGCCCCCCCGGAGCCTGCCCATGCCGCCTGAGGCCCCTGCCAGTAGATACGCGATCGAGGCCGCCGGCCTCACGAAGGCCTTCGGCGAGTTCATCGCCGTGAAGGACGTCTCCTTCCAGGTAGCCCGCGGATCGATCTTCGGCTTCGTCGGCGGCAACGGCTCGGGGAAGTCGACGACCATCCGGATGCTCTGCGGGCTGCTTTCGCCCACGGAGGGTGGGGCCCTCGTCGCGGGATTCCGCGTTCCCGGGGAGGAGCGCCGCGTGCTCCACCGCATCGGGTACATGAGCCAGAAGCTCTCGATGTACCCGACGCTCACGGTGCTCGAGAACGTGCGCTTCGCGGCGGGGATCTACGGGATCGGTGACGCGCAGCGGGAGGAGCGCTGGTCGGCCCTGCGTGACCGGCTCGGGCTGGGACCCCACCTGAAGACGCGCGTGTCGGATCTGTCGGGCGGCATCAAGCAGCGCACGGCGCTGTGCTGCGCGATCCTCCACGAGCCCGAGGTCGTCTTTCTCGACGAGCCGACGGCGGGGGTCGACGTCGAGAACCGGTCGGTGTTCTGGGAGATCATCCGCGAGATGGCCCGGAGCGGGGTCACAGTCTTCGTGACGAGCCACTACCTCGACGAGATGGAGTTCGCGGACCTGATCGGCTTCATCGACCGGGGCGAGATGATCGCGCTCGATCGCCCCGAGCACCTGAAGGCGGTGCAGGCCGGCGGCTACCCCATCGAGATCGTGGCCCCCCCGGGCGTGGCGCTGCCCGGGGAGAGCCGGATCGTTCTCCGTGATCTCCGGCCCGAGACCGTGGCGGAGGCCGAGCGCGCCGTCCTCGCCCGCGACCCGCGCCTCACGATCCGGCTCGCGCTGCCGGGGCTCGACACGGTGTTCCTCGCGATGCTCCGGGCGCGTGAGCGCGAACGGGAGCGAGAGGCGGCGCCGTGAGCCGCCGGCGGCCGATCCCGGCCATCGGCCGGATTCGCACGCTCATCTGGCGCGAGTTCGTCGAGCTGGGCCGCGACCCCTTCACGATCGCCATCCTCACGATCCTCCCGCTCCTGCTCATCGCCATGCTCTCCTACGCCCTCACGACGGAGGTCCGCGGCCTTCGCGTCGGCGTCTTCGACGCCGACCGCAGCGAGCAGAGCCGCGCCCTCGTCTCGGCCCTGGAGAGCACGGGCTACTTCCGCATCGACCGGCTTGCCGGCCTCGCCGGAATCCGGAGCCACATGGCTTCCGGACGGCTGGCCGCCGCCATCGTGATCCCGCCCGGCTTCTCGAGCGATCTCGCCCGCGGGCGGGCGACGCAGGTGCAGGCGATCTTCGACGGGACCGAGACGGTGATCGCGGCGAACGCCGAAGGGCTCATCGACGCGATGATCGGCGCCTTCGACCGCGAGCTGCGCTCCCGCAACCCGCGCCGCGTCGCCATCGCCACCGGCGTCTTCCCGGGCGCCGGCATGGCCCCCGGCGAGAGCGATCCGGAAGGCGGGAACGTCGCCGTGTCGCCCCGGGGCGGCGACGTCGCGGACGCGTCCTCCTCGGGCACGGATCTCTCCCGGGCCCGGGGCACGGGCCCGATCCGGATCGTCCAGCGAAACCTCTTCAACCCCGGCATGCGGGGGACCGATTTCACGATCCCGGGGCTGATCGGGTTCATCACGACGTTCCTCTGCATCCTGACGACGGCCCTCTCGATCGTGCGCGAGCGGCAGGCGGGGACTTTCGAGCAGCTTCGCGTGACGCCGGTCCGCCCCATCGAGATCATCCTCGGCAAGATCCTGCCGCTGGGGTTCGTGTACCTGGTCGACACCTGCCTGCTCATGGCCCTCGGCTACTTCCTCTTCGACATCTGGCCCCGGGGGAGCGTGCTGCTGCTCCTCTCCGTGACGGCCTTCTACCTGCTGCTCAACCTCTCCTGGGGGCTGCTCGTGTCCGCGTCGGCGCAGTCCCCGGACCAGGCGGTGCAGACGACCGTGCTCATCGTGACGCCCCAGCTCTCCCTGTCCGGCTTCGTGTTCCCGATCCACTCGATGCCCGAGTGGTCCCGGTGGCTCGTGGAGCTGGTCCCCTTCGCCCACTTCCTGCGGATCATCCGCGGGATCTACCTCACGGGCGCGGGCCTCGCCGACATCTGGCCCGAGCTGCTGGTGCTGCTGGCGTTCCTCGCCCTGTTCCTCGTGGGCGTGAACCGGAGCCTGGAGAAATTGAAAGTATGACGATCTCCTGGCGGAACGTACGCGCGCTGCTCTGGAAGGAAACCATCCGCCTCCGCAACGACAAGGGCACGATGAGGGTGATCCTCGTCCAGCCCGTGATCTTCCTGATCATCTACGGGACGATGATCACCTATCAGATCTACAACATCCGCTGGTTCGTCGAGGACCGTGACCACACGGAGATGTCACGGCGACTCGAGAGCGAGATCCGGGCCACGGGCCGGTTCGAGGCGCCGGCCCCCGTGCTGGGGGACCGGGCGCGGCTGGACGCCTTCACTCGCCACCACGCGAGCGCCGGCCTCGTGATCCCCGAGGGCTTTCACCGGCGGGTGATGCGCGGGGAGCCGGCCTACGTGCAGCTCCTGCTGAACGGCGCCGACCCGCTCGTCGCCACGCGGGCGGGCTCCTACGTCGCCCAGGTGGTGGCGCGCTTCCGGCCCCGGGGCGCGCCGGCTATCTCCACGCCCGACGTGGGCGAGGTGGCGGGCGGCGCGCGCATCGAGGTGCGCAAGCGCTTCTGGTACAACCCGACGCTCTCGGACCGCTTCTACTTCCTGTCCGCCCTCCCCGCGATCCTGCTCACGCAGATCTGCCTCGCCCTGGCCAGCGCCTCGCTCGCCCTCGAGCGCGAGAACGGGACCTACGAATCCCTCATCGCGAGCCCGGTGCAGCCCATCGAGATCGTCCTGGGCAAGACGGCCCCCTACGCCGTCATCGCCTACCTGATCCTCTTCGGGGTGATCTTCGCCGAGTATGTCTTCTTCGGGATGCGCTTCCGGGGGAGCCTGGTGGCGCTGGCGGTGGCCACCCTCCCCTTCATCCTCGCCAACGCGTCCATCGGCCTGTTCTTCTCGACGATCAGCTCGAGCCTCTTCCAGGGGGCCTTCATCGGGTTCTTCTTCATCCTGTTCTCCGTGAACCTCTCGGACTATTTCTACCCGACGCAGACGATGCCCACGGCGATCCGGCTGTCGAGCTACCTGTTCCCGATGAAGTATTACGTGGCGATCCTGCGGGGAATCGGCGTGCGGGGGGCCACGCTCGCGGAGATGTGGTTCCCGATCTCCGCCTGTATCGGCTACTTCCTCGTGGTGCTCGCGATCCTCACCCGGGTAACCCGGCGGACCATCGGCTGAGGCGGCCCCTTTCTACGATTGACAGGCCCCTGCCTCCGGCGTGAACATGGCCGGCAGCCGAGGCACCCCACGGACGGAGCAGGGAGAAAACACGACACCGCGCGCCGGCAGAGGCGCGCTGGCTTCGATCGTGTCGGAGGGCCCAGGCGCCACCCGCCGCGCGATCCATGGGAAAGGAAGCGTCATGGCCATCCAGGGAAAGGTGATCACCATCACGGGCGCCGCGAGCGGGATCGGACTCGTCACGGCGAAGCGCTTCGCGTCCCTGGGAGCGCGCGTCGTCCTGGGAGACATCGCGGATCAGAATCTCCAGGCGGCGTTGAAGGAAGTCGCGGCGATCGGGCCAGAGGCCCGCGCGGAGAAGGTGGACGTCACCAGCTCCGCCTCGATGAACGCGTTCCTCGAGGGCGCCCGGTCGGCCTTCGGGCGGCTGGACGTCCACGTGAACAACGCGGGCGTGCTGCTCACCGCCCCCTTCGATGCGCTCACCGACGAGGAGATGGAACGGCACATCCGCGTGAACACGCTGGGCATGATGTACGGCACCCGCGCCGCCGCCCGGATCATGAAGACCCAGCCCGAGGGGGGCCACATCCTCAATGTCGCGTCGCTGGCCGGCATCGTCATCGTCCCGGGCGCCGCGGCCTACGCCGCGTCCAAGTGGGGCATCCGCGGATACACGCTCACGGTGGCCGCCGAGCTCCGGAACACGAAGGTGCGTGTGACCTCGATCTGCCCCGACGCCGTGGAGACGCCTCTCCTGGACCTCGGGGAGTCCGCGAAGGACTCGCCTCTCATCTTCTCCGGCGGTGCTCCGATGCCCCCCGAGCGGGTCACCGACGCGATCGTCGGCGCCGTGGAAAGGCCGCGGATCGAGGTCTGCATCCCCGCTTCGCGGGGAATCCTGTCCCGCATCTCCTCCCTCTTCCCGAATCTGGGAAACGCCTTCCTCGGCCCCTTCGAGCAACGGGGCCTCAAGAACCTTGCGCATCGGCCGCGCGGCCCCCGGGCCTCCTAGGGACGCGCGCGGAGCCGGGGGCTGCAAGGCCTCCCTCCGGGTCCCGCGCGTTCTGGCGGTCCCACGGAGATCGCAAGGGGGAGCGGCCTTTTTGCGCCGCTCCCCCGATCGGGTATATTCCTCTCCGACCTCCCATCTCCCAGCCCGGCAACCACGGACGACGATGCCCGCGACAGGATTCCGCTCAGCACTCCGGCTGCTCGCGCCGCTGCTCCTCGCGCTCGCCCTCCTGCCGGCATGTGGCGGCGGCGGTGACGACAAGGGCCCGCAGGATTTCCCCGTTCCCGTCGAGATGGCGACCGTGGAGTCGAAGGACCTCCGCGAGACACTCAACCTGGTGGGGACGCTCCAGGCCAACGAGTCGGTCATCCTGAAGTCCGAGATCGATGGAAAGATCGCGTCGATCCACTTCAACGAGGGGGAGCACGTCCCGGCGGGGAAACTGCTGGTGCAGCTTGACGACTCGGAGATGTCCGCGGAGCTGCGGGAGGCGGAGGCCGAGCTCGCCTGGGCGCGCGGCGAATTCGCGCGCCGGCAGAACCTCTTCGGCCAGAAGGTCGTGCCGGAGCGGGAGCTCGATCGTGCGAAGGCCGACCTTGATCGGGATGCCGCGCACGTGGAGACGATCAAGGCCCGGCTGGCGAAGACCGTCATCACCGCCCCCTTCGGCGGCATCGTGGGAGCGCGGCAGGTGAGCCCGGGGGACGTGCTCAGCTCCTCGACCGAGCTGGTGAACCTCGAGTCCATCGACCCGCTCAAACTCGAGTTCGAGGTCCCCGAGCGCTACATCCCGCTTCTCGCGGTGAACCAGGCGGTGAACCTGAAGGTCACCGCTTTCCCCGACCGGAAGTTCCCCGGCATCGTCTACTTCATCGATCCCAGGGTATCGAGCGCCAATCGCGCCGTACCCGTGAAGGCGCATGTCCCGAACTCGGAGGAACTACTCCGCCCCGGCATGTACGCCAACGTGGAGCTGGTGGTGCAGGACAAGCCCCACGCGGTCACGATCCCCGAGCAGGCGCTGATCCCGCAGGGGGAGAACGTGTTCGTCTTTCGCGTGAAGGCCGACAATACCGTGGAGCTGGTCCCCGTACGCACGGGGATCCGGACCGGCGGGATCGTGGAGATCAGCGACGGCCTCGCGGCCGGTGACCGGGTGGTCTCCGCGGGCCATCAGAAGCTCGGCCCCGGAAGCAAGGTCGTCCCCTTCGGCGCGCCCCCCACGGCGGGCAAGCCCGCCGCGAAGGGCGCGGGAGGCGCGTCGTGAAGATCTCCGACATCAGCATCCGGCGCCCGGTGCTGGCCATGGTGATGAGCATCATCATCGTGCTCTTCGGCGCCATCGCGATCGCGCGCCTCCCGGTGCGCGAGTACCCCGACGTCGACCCGCCGATCGTCTCGGTCACGACCATATTCCCGGGCGCCAATCCCCGCGTGGTGGAGACCGAGGTCACCGAGCACCTCGAGGAGCAGATCAACGGGATCGAGGGGATCCGCACGCTTGTCTCCCAGTCCCGCGAGCAGGTGTCGCTCATCACGATCGAGTTCACCCTCGACCGGGACGTGGACGTAGCGGCCCAGGACGTCCGCGACCGGGTGCTCCGGGCCCGGAACGAGCTCCCCCAAGACATCGAGGAACCGATCATCGCCAAGCAGGACGCGGACGCGAGCCCGGTCCTGTGGATTGGGCTCTCCGGCGATCGCTTCACGCAACTGGAGCTGTCCGACTACGCCGACCGGGTCCTGAAGGAGAGCCTCCAGACGCTCCCCGGTGTCGCCTCCGTGATCATCGGCGGCGAGCGGAAGTACGCCATGCGCCTGTGGATCGACGCCGACAAGCTGGCCGCCTACCAGCTCACGGTCGGGGACGTGGCCGACGCGCTCCGCCGCGAGAACGTCGAGATCCCCTCCGGGCGGATCGAGAGCCGGTCGCGGGAGTTCACCGTCCGCACGGCCGGTCAGATGAGCACGCCCGAGCAGTTCAACGCCATGATCATCGCGAACAAGGCGGGTCAGCCCATCCACATCCGCGACGTGGGATACGCGGAGCTGGGGGCCGAGGACGACCGCAAGCTCGTGCGGTTCAACGGCAACCCCGCCATCGGGCTGGGGGTGGTGAAGCAGTCCAAGGCCAACACGATCGACGTGGCCCGGGCCGTGCGCGGCGAGATCGAGCGCCTTCGCCCGTCGCTGCCGGCGGGGATGGATATGATCGTGGCTTTCGACTCCTCCCGCTTCATCGAGGAATCGATCGCCGAGGTCAAGAGCACGCTATGGCAGGCGGGCGTGCTCGTGGTGCTGGTCATCTTCCTGTTCCTCCGAACGCTGCGGGGGACCCTGATCCCGGCCGTGACCATTCCCGTCTCCGTGATCGGGACCTTCACGCTGCTCTACTTCCTCGGCTATACGATCAACATCATCACCCTGCTCGGGCTCACCCTCTCGATCGGCCTGGTCGTGGACGACGCGATCGTGGTGCTGGAGAACATCTACCGGCGGATCGAGGCGGGCGACGACCGGATGCGGGCTGCCTTCGAAGGCATGAAGGAGATCGGCTTCGCCGTCGTGGCCACCTCCGTCGCGCTCGTGGCCGTGTTCGTGCCCCTGGCCTTCCTCACGGGTGCCACGGGGCGGCTCTTCAAGGAGTTCGGCGTCACCCTCGCCTCCGCGGTGATCATCTCCACCTTCGTGGCCCTCACGCTCTCCCCGATGATGAGCTCGCGGATCCTGAAGAAGAGCGAGCGCCACGGCCGCATCTACACCTTCCTCGAAAACGGCCTGAACGCGCTCAGCCGCTTCTACGATCGCCTGCTCCGATGGGCGGTGGCGCACCGGGGGCGCGTGCTGGCCATCGCGCTGGGGTGGGCCGCGGTGGCCGGGGTCCTGTTCACCTGGCTCCCCAAGGAATTCATCCCCTCCGAGGACCGGGGCTCCGTGTTCGTGTTCACGCAGGCCCCGGAGGGCTCGACGTTGCAGTACACCGACCGCTATATGAAGGACGCCGAGCGGATCATGACGAGCCAACCCGAGGTGGAGAAGCTGTTCAGCGTCATCGCGCTCGGGCTGAACGCGCCCGGCGAGGTGAGCTCCGGCGGCATGTTCGCGATGCTCAAGCCCCGAGACGAGCGCGAGCGATCGAGCCAAACGCTCGTGCAAGCGCTCTTTCCCCAGATGATGTCCATTCCCGGGATGCTCGCCTTCCCTATCAACCCGCCGGCCCTAGGGCAGTCCTTCGTGTCACAGCCCGTGGAGTTCGTGGTCCAGGGCCCCTCTCTCCCCGAGCTGGCGAAGGCCAACGACGCGATCCTCGCCGAGGCGCGGGCTATCCCCGGGCTGGTCAACGTCGACTCGAATCTCAAGCTCAACAAGCCCGAGCTCGAGGTGGAGATCGACCGAAACCGGGCGAGCGATCTGGGCGTCTCGGTGCGCGACATCGCCTCCGCTCTCCAGATCCTGCTCGGTGGGCAGCATCTCTCGGACTTCAAGCGGGGCGCCAAGCAGTACGAGGTGAAGGTGCAGCTGCGGGGCGTGGACCGCGCGAACCCGCAGGATCTCGAACGGCTTTACGTGCGCGGCTCCCACGGCGAGATGGTGCAGCTCTCCAGCGTGGTCAAGGTCCGCGAGACCGTGGCCCCCCGATCGCTCAACCACTACCAGCGCGTGCGCGCGGCCACCATCACGGCGAGTGTCGCCCCCGGCTTCGCCCTCGGCAAGATCCTGGACCAGCTTCAAGCAGTAGCGAACAAGCACCTCCCGCCGGGCTTCACGACGGCGCTCGCGGGGCAGTCCCGCGAGTTCAAGGAATCGGGGACGGCGCTGTACTTCACC
>JBGPLH010000135.1:0-8222 GCA_041486365.1 Thermodesulfobacteriota bacterium
CACTACGCCGGCGCGTTCCCCCTGTGGCTCGCGCCCGTGCAGGTCCGGGTGCTCCCGGTGTCGGAGAAGTTTGACGGGTGGGCCCGGGAGGTCCACGCGAAGCTCCATGGCGCGGGCGTGCGATCGGAGCTCGACGACCGGAACGAGAAGCTCGGGTTCCGGATTCGCGAAGGCGAAGTGCAGAAGATCCCCATCATGCTCATCCTCGGCGAGCGGGAGGCGCAGGCGCGCACCGTCACCACCCGCGAGCGTGGCGGGGGCGCGCAGTCCACCATGGATATCGAGGGGCTGCTGGCCCTGATCCGGGAGCGGGAATCCCGGCGCGCATAACGGTCCGCCGGTTCACAGGGCGGGCAACACGGACCCGGAGATCGCGATCCCCGGGAGATTGAGCCGCCCAGGCAAAGGAGGAGGTCATCGCAAAAGAGGTACGCGTCAACAAGCGGATCCGCGCGAACGAGGTGCGGGTGATCAACCATGATGGCACGCAGCTCGGTGTTCTCCCGATCCGGGAGGCCCTGGAGCTGGCGGAACGCGAGAACCTGGACATCGTCGAGGTCTCGCCCAACTCGACCCCGCCCGTGTGCCGGATCATGGACTACGGAAAATACAAGTACGAGCAGAAGAAGAAGGCCAGCGACGCGCGCAAGAGCCAGCACGTCATGCTGCTCAAGGAAGTGAAGTTCCGGCCCAACACGAGCGAGCACGACTACGATTTCAAGCTCAACAACATCCGCCGCTTCCTGGAAGACGGGCACAAGGCCAAGGTGACGATCACCTTCCGCGGGAGGGAGATCGCCTACCCGGACCACGGACGGCAGATGCTGCAGAAGATCGCGGAGGCGACGAAGGACCGCTCGACGGTCGAGTCCATGCCCCGCTTCGAGGGACGGGCCATGATCATGATCCTGGCTCCCACGTCCCAACCCTGAGATGACGGAGACGATCGATGCCCAAGCTGAAGACGAACCGGGGAGCCGCCAAGCGGTTCCGCGCGACGGCCACGGGGAAGTTCAAGCGGAAGCGCTCGAACGCCCGGCACATCCTGACCTCGAAGCCGACCAAGCGGAAGCGCCAGATGCGCCATTCGGAAATCGTGGACAAGGCGGACCATAAGGCGGTTCGCAAGATGCTGCCCTACGCCTGATTCTCCAGTGACCCCCATCCCCCGCCCGACCGGGCGCGCGCCCGGCCGGCCCTGAAGAGGAAAATGTCATGCCCAGAGTCAAGCGCGGCACGAAAGCCCGTGCCCGCCGCAAGAAGGTCCTCAAGGAAGCCAAGGGCTACCGCGGCGCGAAGTCCAAGCTCTACCGCACCGCCACGGAGTCGGTGGATCGCGCCGGGCAGTACGCGTTCCGGGATCGCCGCGTGCGCAAGCGCGATTTCCGGGCCCTCTGGATCACCCGGATCAATGCCGCCGCGCGCCTGTGCGAGACCAACTACCGCGACCTGATCCACGGGCTGTCGCTCGCGAAGGTCGGGATCGATCGGAAGATCCTCGCCGATCTCGCGGTGAAGGACATGAGCGCGTTCCGCGAGCTGGCCCAGGTCGCCGCCCAGGCGAGGGCCATCGCCACCTGAGCCCGAGGCCCATCCGCCTCCGGACCGGCCATGATCGACTCCCTCCACGCGATTCGAGACGAGGCCCTGGCGCGGCTTTCCTCCTTAGGTCCGGGCGTCACGGAGGCGGAGCTGCGCGATCTGCGCGCGCGCTATCTGGGCCGCGCCGGGCTGCTCACCGCCGCCTCCCGCGACATGGGCAGGCTCCCGGCCGAAGAGCGCCCGCGGATGGGCCAGGCCGTGAACGAGGTGAAGCGGCGCCTGGAGGAGGCCTTCGACGAGGCCGAGCGCCGCCGCGCCGCGGCCGATCGCGCCTCGCGGCTCGTCCGCGATCGCGTGGACGTGACGCTGCCCGGCCGACGGCCGTCGATCGGGCGGCTCCACCCGATCACGCAGGTTGCCGAGCGGGCCATCGAGATCTTCTCGGGGCTCGGCTTCATGGTGGCCGAGGGCCCGGACGTCGAGACCGACTACTTCAATTTCGAGGCCCTCAATATCCCCAAGGGCCACCCCGCCCGCGAGCTTCAGGACACCTTCTACGTCACCGAGGACGTCGTCCTCCGCACCCACACATCGCCCGTCCAGATCCGCACGATGAAACGCCTGAAGCCGCCCCTGCGCGTGATCGCGCCGGGCACCGTCTATCGGTGTGACGACGACTCGACCCACAGCCCGATGTTCTACCAGATCGAGGGCTTCATGGTGGATCGCGGCGTGACCTTCGGCGATCTCAAGGGCGTCCTCACCGCCTTCGTGCAGGAGATGTTCGACCACGGCACGCGCCTGCGCTTCCGGCCGAGCTACTTCCCCTTCGTCGAGCCCGGCGCCGAGGTCGATATCGAGTGCTTCTTCTGCAAGGGGCGCGGCTGCCGCGTCTGCAAGAGCGGCTGGCTCGAGATCCTCGGTTGCGGGATGATCCATCCCGAGGTGTTCCGGGCCGTGGGCTACGACCCGGCGGCCTGCACCGGCTTCGCTTTCGGCATGGGCATCGAGCGGGTCACGATGCTGCGCTACGGAGTGAACGACATCCGCCTGTTCTACGAGAATGATCAGCGCTTCCTGGAGCAGTTCTGATATGCGCGTGAGCCTTGCCTGGCTGCGGGACTTCGTGGCGATCGATCGCAGGCCGCGCGAGCTGGCCGACGCGCTGATCGATCTGGGGCTCGAGGTCTCCGCCGTCCAGGAGGCGGGGGCGGGGCTGGAGCGCGTGGTCGTGGGCGAGCTCCTCGAACTGGCGCCCCACCCCAACGCCGACCGGCTCACTCTCTGCGAGGTGAGCACGGGCGACGCGCGGTACCGGATCGTCTGCGGCGCGAAGAACATGAAGCCCGGCGACCGCGTGGCGCTCGCGCTCCCCGGCGCGGTGCTCCCGGGCGGCATGGAGATCCGCAAGAGCAAGATCCGCGGCGAGCCCTCCGAGGGGATGATGTGCTCGGAGAAGGAGCTGGGCTTTGCGGAGGAGGCCGCGGGGATCCTGATTCTCCCGCCCGACACGCCCGTGGGCAAGCCGCTCGCCGAGGCGTTGGGGCGGGACGATACGATCTTCGATATCGAGCTGACCCCCAATCGCGCGGACTGCCTCTCGCACCTGGGCGTGGCGCGCGAGGTGGCGGCCGCGACCGGCGCGCCGCTCCGGGCGCCCGCGGCGGAGGTTCCCGAGTCGGGCGAGCCGGCGGCGAAGAGCACCTCGGTCACGATCGAGGATCCGGCGCGGTGCCCCCGTTACACGGCCCGCCTGATCCGCGGCGTGAAGATCGGGCCCTCGCCCGCCTGGCTCACCGCGCGCCTTGAGAAGGTCGGCGTGCGCCCCATCAACAACGTCGTGGACGTCACGAACTACGTCCTTTTCGAGCTCGGCCAGCCGCTCCACGCCTTCGATTTCGGCACGCTCGACGGGCGGCGCATCGTCGTGCGCTGCGCGCGGGAGGAGGAGAAGCTCACCACGCTGGACGGCGTCGAGCGCACGCTCTCGTCCGACGATCTGGCCATCTGCGACGCGTCCTCGCCCATCGCGCTCGCGGGCGTGATGGGTGGGCAGCCCACGGAGGTGACGGCGCGGACGGTGGACATCCTGCTGGAGAGTGCCTACTTCGAGCCCTCCGGGATCCGGCGCACGTCGCGCCTACACGGTCTCCGGACGGAGGCCTCGCACCGGTTCGAGCGCGGCGCGGATCCGGGCATCGTCGCCTGCGCGGCCGATCGCGCCGCGGCGCTCATTGCGCAGGTCTCCGGAGGGGCCGTCGCGCCCGGCGCGATCGACGTGTACCCGGCGCTCGTCGCGCGCCCGGCGATCCGGCTCGATCCTGCCCGCGCCAACGCGATCCTCGGGATCGATCTTCCGGCGGCGACGATGGTCGATCTCCTCGGCCGCGTCGGCATCGAGGCCGTGGCCACGGGAGGCGCGATCACGGCGACGCCGCCCTCCTGGCGTCCGGATCTGACGATCGACGTCGATCTCATCGAGGAGATCGCGCGGCTGCACGGGTACGACCGGATTCCGGTGACGCTTCCCACGGCGCGCCTGCAGCCCCCGGAAGTCCCGCCCGATCGCCAACTGCAGGGGACGGCCCGCCAGGCGCTCACGGCGCTCGGCTACCACGAGGCGATCACCTACCGCTTCATCTCCCCCGGCTGGGGGGACCGGCTCCGGCTCGCGGCGGAGGACCCGCGGCGACGCTTTGTGCAGCTTCGCAACCCTCCACGGGAGGAGCAGGCGGCCATGCGGACCTCCCTGGTACCCGGGCTCGTCGAGACCGGCCTCCAGAATTTCCGTAGGGGGCAGGTTGACTTGCGCCTGTTCGAGGTGGGAAAGGTGTTCTTCCGCAGTTCCGCCGAGCTTCCGGAGGAGCGGCTCGTGGTGGGGGCCCTCCTTTCCGGCGCGGGCGAGCCGGGGCTCTGGGGGAAGGGCCGGCCCGCCGAATTCCACGACGCCAAAGGGGCCGTGGAGGCGCTTCTCGAGCGAACGGGGATCGAGGGGGCGCGCTTCGTCGCGGAGGGGACATCCCCCTTCCTTCATCCCGGCGCCTCGGCACGGGCGCTATGGGAGAAGGGAGTCCTCGGCGAGGTGGGCAAGCTCCATCCGGAGCTGACGGCGGCGCTGGAGCTGCCCGAGAACGTGTACGTGCTCGAGCTCGACGGTGCCGAGATGCTCCGCGCCGCGGGCGGACGCGCGCGGGTCTTCAGTCCGCTGCCGCGGTTCCCGGGAGCAAGCCGCGATCTCGCCGTCGTGTTGGACGCGGGGATCGAGGCCGGGCGGCTCGTCGAGGAGATCCGCGGTATCGCGGATGCGGGGCTCCAGGCCACGTTGCGCGACATTGCGATTTTCGATGTGTATCGGGGGGAGGGGATCGAAGAGGGGAAGAAGAGCGTGGGGCTCCGCCTTTTCTACCAGGCGGAGGACCGCACGCTCACGGATGCCGAGGTGAGCGCATTCCAGGAAACGATTCTCTCCCGGCTTTCCGGGACGTTCGGCGCCGGGCTGCGTACCTGAGGCGTGGTTTCCATGAAGGAGGGCCGTATGACCAAAGCGGACATCGTGGAGAACATCTACCAGAAGGTGGGGTTCTCCAAGAAGGAGTCTGCGGAGATCGTGGAGCTGGTCTTCGACATCATCAAGTCGACCCTCGAAAAGGGAGAGAAGGTGAAGATCAGCGGCTTCGGAAACTTCGTCGTGCGGGCGAAGAACAGCCGCAAGGGCCGGAACCCGCAGACGGGCGACGAGATCAAGCTGGAGGCGCGGAAGGTGCTGACCTTCAAGGCGAGCCAGGTGCTGAAGAGCTACCTGAACTCCTAGGCCGGCCCCGCGGCCCGCGCGCCTCCACGGCCGCGCGCCAGGGCCGCCCAGGCGGGACGCACCATCCCGGGGAGGTCGCCGTGCTCACGTCGCGCAAGGAAACCGTCCGAACCGCCCGGCCCACGCCCGTGATCCCGGACAAGCTCTACTTCAAGATCGGCGAGGTGAGTCAGATCACCGGCGTGAAGCCCTACGTCCTGCGGTACTGGGAATCCGAGTTCAAGCTGGTCAGTCCCGGCAAGTCCAAGGCGAACCAGAGGCTATACCGGCGCAAGGACATCGAGAACATCCTCCGGATCAAGAAGCTGCTCTACGAGGATCGATTCACGATCGCGGGAGCGAAGAAAACCCTCAAGGTCGATCCGCTCCGGCTCACGGCCGCCCAGATGGAGCTGGGTCCTTCCGCCGAGTCCTACCGCGGGGTGCTGGCGCGGATCCGCGACGAGCTGCGCGCGATACGGGACCTCCTGAAGTGACCCGCGAGCGAACCTGATCAACCCGCCGCATCACCAGCGCACAGGCGCCTCCAGGCGCGAGAGGGGACGACGTTGAGCGGATCGATCGCCGTGAAATTTGGCCGGGGAGCGCGCGTGGCGGCCACGCTGCTGGCCCTGCTCGCCGCCGCGGTGGGCTGCAGCCACGAGAAGAAGAAGACCGACGCGCAGGCCCTGGAGCCACCCAAGCTCCGCAGCGCGGCCGAGCGGCAGACCTCCACCGCGCAGGCCCGGCCGGCCGATAGCCGGCCCACGCTCGGCATGCGGATGAGCGAGGTCGAGACCATTCAGGGGAAGCCCGATCGCGTCGACGTGATGACCTACCCGGGGACCGGCGAGACCCTGGAGGAGTGGCGCTGGCTCAGTCTCGACAACGGCTGCCGCACGGTCGTCTTCACCAACAAGCGCGCCACGCTCCTGCGGGAGTGCGTCGGCGCGAGCAACACGGCGGGGGCCGGGTCTCCTTGACAGCCGCGGAGGCGGGTGTTACCACCTGCGCGCAAGATTCCTATCGTCCCGCGGAAGCGCCGCGGCGTCCGGGAACAGATCTCCGCGAAACGGTTTTTAGCTTCAACGGGGCGTAGCGCAGCCTGGTAGCGCACCTGAATGGGGTTCAGGTGGTCGCTGGTTCGAATCCAGTCGCCCCGACCATTTCCACACGCGGAAACTTCCGGACGCCCGGCGCCGCCGCGCGACCCGCGCGCGGTTCACAGGGCCCACCCCCCGCCCCCCCGACGGCCAGGACCTCCCGGAAGGCCCCGAGTGCAGCGAGGGCCGACGAGGCTCCGGGGGGACGCGGTCACCCGTTGAAGACCTTCGAGAAACAGCGCCTCCGGATGGTCGAGGAGCAGATCGTCCGGCGCGGAGTGAAGGATCCCCGCGTGCTCGACGCGATGCGGAGGATTCCCCGCCACCAGTTCGTGGACGAGGCGCTCCGCGATCGCGCCCACGATGATTCCCCCCTGCCGATCGGCGAGAAGCAGACCATCTCGCAGCCCTACATGGTCGCGGTCATGAGCGAGTCACTCCAGCTCGACGGAAGCGAGACGGTGCTCGAGATCGGCACGGGGAGCGGCTACCAGACCGCCGTCCTCGCGCAGCTCGCGCGCCGTGTCTGCTCGATCGAGCGGATCGAATCGCTCGCCCAGCGCGCCAGGGCCACGATCGAGTCCCTCGGAATCAGGAACGTGGAGATCAAGGTCGGTGACGGCTCGCTCGGCTGGCGCGCGAAGGCGCCCTTTGACGCGATCCTCGTGACCGCCGGCTCTCCGAAAGTGCCGGAGCCGCTCGTTGAGCAGCTCGCGCCGGGTGGCCGCCTCGTGATCCCCGTGGGCGATCGGTCCTGCCAGGAGTTGCTCCGGATCCGACGATCGTCCAACGGCGGCACGACCCGCGAGGAGCTGGTCGAGTGCCGCTTCGTGGATCTCCAGGGCGCCTTCGGCTGGCACGACTGAGCCGACGGTCCCCCGCGTCCCGAGAGCTTACAGGACTCCGAAACGCTTCCCCCCCTCCATTCCGAATCCCGACGCGGCCCTCGGGCCGCGCACAGGATCTCCCGGCGATGTCGGCAGGAGGCGTTCATGCAGATCGGTGTGATCGGGCCGGGAGCCTGCCCGCCCGATGTGGAGGCCCTCGCGGAGGAGGTGGGCCGCGAGGTCGCCCGCCGGGGAGCGGTGCTGGTGTGCGGCGGCCTCGGTGGCGTCATGCGCGGCGCCGCCCGCGGCGCGAGGGCGGAGAACGGGCTCACGCTCGGAATCTTGCCGGGAGATGACGCGGCCGACGCCAACGACTGGATCGACGTCGTCGTGCCGACGGGCATGGGCGAGGCGCGCAACGCGCTCGTGGTCCGCGCCTCCGATGCCATCGTCGCCGTGCACGGCGGCTACGGGACGCTCTCGGAGATCGCCCTGGCCCTCAAGACGGGCGTGCCCGTCGTGGGCCTGGAGACCTGGCGGGTCAGCGAGGATGTGGTTGACGCCGCGGATCCCGAGGAGGCGGTGGACGTCGCGATCCGCCTCGCGGAGCGGCCGTGAGAAGCCCCGCGCGGAGCGCGCTCCTGGCGGCACTCGCCGGGGCGCTCCTCGCCCAGGCCTGCGCCACACGCGAAGCGATCCCCAGCCGGCCCGTCGCCATCGCTCCGGGCGAATCGCTCTGGCGGATTGCGCGGCGCAACGGTGTCTCCCTGGACTCCCTGGTGCGCGCGAACCCGCGTCTGGACCCGGCGCGGCTCCGGCCCGGGAGCGTGATCCGCGTCCCGCTGCACCAGGGCTTCCTGCAGGGGGCCTCCTGGCCTTCTCTGGGGCGCGGGCGGGAGGTGGATGCCTTCCTCTGGCCCGTCAGCGGCCCCGTGGGATCCCCCTTCGGTCACCGGAACG
>JBGPLH010000136.1:0-8196 GCA_041486365.1 Thermodesulfobacteriota bacterium
GATCGCCATGACGGAACTCCCTCGCGCTCTAGGGGCCGCCGGCCGGCGCCGGACCCAGCCGGATGTCCACCCCCGCGTCGCCCACGGTGGCCGGGTTGCGGGCGAACTGCCCGACGAGGTCGTCGGGCCCCTTCGTGCTCGCGTTGCCGTCGGCGTCCATGCGCGCGGTGACGCTCACCGGTCCGGAGAAGAGGGCGTTGGGCGACATCGCGTCGGCGGCCGAGAGCGCGTAGGGGAGCGGGAAGCCCGTCGCGTCCATCCGCTTCACCGCCAGGGGCGGGCCGCCCTCTCGCGATCCCTCTCTCGCGATGACGAAGAGCACGCCGCCGGGAGGAGCCTTCGCGCCGGGAGCGAGCAGGATCGTGCCGGAGATGGAAGCGCCGCGCTCGGGCCTCGCCGCGGGCTGCGCTGCCGCCCGCGCGATCGCGATGGCAACGCCCGTTTGCCCCACACGCACCGGGTTGCGCGCATAGGAGCCCGTGAGGTTTTCCGGCTCCCGCGTGCCGACGTCGCCGTCCGCGTCCAGCCGCGCGCCGACGTCGAGGTCGCCCTCGAGCGTGCCGGAGATCACGTTGGACGAGCCGATCCGGAAGGGCTGCGGGAATTTTGGACCCAGGATGCGTGCAACGGCCACCGGCGGGCCGGGCTGCCCAGGGCGCGACAGGAAGACGTAGAGTGTCGACCCCTCGGGCGCGCGCGCGCCATCGGCAAGCCGCACCGTGCCGGCGATCTCCCCACGCGATGCCAGGATCTCCGCGGGACCCTTCGGCATCGGGCGCGAGAGCCCCTCTCCGGGCGCTTCGGGCGCACCCGGCGACCACGCGGGCGCGCCGGGGCCGTGGCCGGGCAGGAACCCGGACACGTCGCGCGACGGCTGCTCTTCCTGCTTCGGCGGCTCGGAGCGGCGCTCCGTGCAGCCGGGGACGGCGAGGAGCAGGGCGAGCGTCAGGACGAGGGCCTTCTTGGAAGCGAGTCGGTGCAAGGGCTCTCCGAGAGCGAAGGGATCTGGTGAGGGGCGAGGAGGAGGATCTAGCGCGCGCGCGTCGCCTCGTCCACACGCTTGAGCCAGGCTGCAAGGCGCGGCCGGCCGAGGATGATCCGCTCCGCGTCGGGCGTGGCCCCGAAGGTCATCGCTTGGAGCTGCGCGCTGATCGCGATGTCGGCGAGGTACGGCTCGTTCCCCAGCAGGAAGGGGCCGGCCGCGCACAGGACGTCGAGCGCGTCCATCTCCTCCGCCAGCTCCTTCGTCACCATCTCGTAGGGCTTGCGGCCCGTTCCCTGGTTCACGACGAAGGCGCGGATCTGGCGCGGGAAGATGAGGTTCGCGATCATCGAGACGGGAAACTTGAACCGGAAGGCGTCGCGGAAAAGTTGCTTTGCGCGCGGGACGTTCTCCGCCGGGAGCCAGCGGAAGTAGACCGCCTTGAAGTAGAGCGACTCGTCGGCCCAGTCCTCGAGGAGTGTGTTGCGTGCGCGGGGAACTTCGTCCTTGGGGAAGAACGGCGGATCGGGATGATTCTCGTCGAGGAAGCGGGCGATGTGGGCCGAGTCCGCGAGGAGTTGCCCACCGTAGTCGATCGCGGGGAGCTTTCCGATCGGGTTCACCTTCCGGATCGCCCCCGGCGTGACCAGGTTCTTCACCTCATAGGCGAGTCCCTTGCGCCGCAGCATTCGGTGCGCCTTGACACAGAAAGGGGACACCGAGTCGAGCTTGTCCGTGCCGGCAAACTGGTAGAGCGTGATCTTGGGGGCCATGGTCATCCTTCCGGCGTCCGTTGTCCCGGAGCATAGCACCGGCGGCGCTCATCCGAAAACGATCCTCCGCACCAGGCCGACGGCACCCCCCGCAACGATGACCCGGAGGAGATCGGCGCGGTAGCGGAAAAGCGCCACGAACGCCGCCGCCGCGAGGAGGAGGGCGAAGGCGTCGGGTGGACCCCCGAGGCCGCGCGGGAGGATCACCGCCGCGCCGAAGATCATGGCGAGGTTCAGGATCACCCCCACCACGGCTGCCGTGACGCCGGTGAGCGCCGCGCTCAGATGGCGGTTGCCACGGATCTGCTCGATGTACGGCGCGCCGATCAGGATGAAAAGTATCGACGGGAGGAACGTGGTCCAAGTCGTCACGAGCGCGCCGAGGAGGCCGCTGCTGCCCCGCGGCATCCCCTCCGGGTGGCTCCACCCGGCCATGAACCCGATGAACTGGAGCACCATGATGAGCGGTCCGGGGGTCGTCTCCGCCAGCGCCAGCCCGTCGACCGCCTGGGCGTGCGTGATCCAGCCGTACCCTTCCCCCGCGACCTGGGTCACGTAGGCAAGGACCGCGTAGGCGCCGCCGAAGGTCACGAAGGCCGCCTTGGTGAAGAAGCGGTACTCCTCGGCGTACAGGCTGCGCCATCCCCGCGCCGCGACGATCGCCGCGAGCGGGATCAGCCAGAGCCCGATCCCACTCGCGATCACCCGGAGCGTTCGGCGCCGCGAGGGGATCATATGCACCGCGGGAGGCCCGTTTTCGCAGAGAACGGAGTCCGTGGCGGCCGCGTCCTCTTGGACCGCGGGCGCCGCCTCGAAGGACGCGGGCCAGAGCCGCTCGCCGAGAAGTCCGAGGAGGGCGGCCGAGAGCACGATCAGTGGGAAGGGAACGTGCAGGAAGTAGATCGCCACGAACGCGGCGGCGGCGATTGCGAGGTGCGCGCGCCGCCGGATCGCGCGGCGGCCGATGCGGAGCACCGCTTCAACGACGACAGCCACTACGACCGGCTTGAAGCCCGCCAGCACCCCGGCCACCGCGGAGACGTCACCCCAGATGGCATACACGTACGAGAGCGCGAGGAGGACGAAGATCGACGGAATGACGAAAAGGGATCCCGCAAGGATCCCGCCCGGCGTGCGGTGCAGCAGCCATCCGATGTAGGTTGCGAGCTGCTGCGCCTCCGGCCCCGGGAGGATCATGCAGTAGTTGAGCGCGTGGAGGAAACGCTCTTCGGAGATCCACCGCCGCCGCTCGACCAGCTCGCGGTGCATGATCGCGATCTGTCCCGCCGGGCCGCCGAACGAGATGAAGCCGAGCTTGATCCAGAAGCGAAGCGCTTCCGTGAACGATACGCCGTGCGGGGAGGGTGTTTCCCTGATCGTGCCCAAGGGGGCTCCGGGCGAAGAAGAGGGGACGGCCGCCCGCTTCAGGAAACCGGCGGGCCCGTACGGTCGAGGGCGGCTCGGAGCGCCTTCGCCAGGTCCTCGGCCCGTCCGACGCCCCAGAAGTGCAGGAAGAAGATGCGCGGCTCCTCGTCGAGCATGTGGTTGTGGATCGCCACGACGTCAATGTTCGCGTGTCGAAGAACCCGGACCACCGTGTTCACTTCCGCGGCTGTGAGCGCGAGATCGCCCGCGACGGCCGCACGATCGGGTGCGCCTTCGAAGGCGGCCCAGGAATTGAGGCCCAGCGCGGCCGTGACCGGAATGTTCGCTTCGGTGACGGAAGGAGACGGACGGGCGAAGGTGGCCTTGAAGACGCCGTCCTTCATCTCGCCCTTCGCGCGCAGGAGGGCCTGGAGCCGGGAGGGATCGAGCGTGGCCGCCGGCGCCGTCATCTTGCGCGGCGTCGCACCCGGATGCGCGCGCGCGATCGCGTCGAAGGCCGCCCGAAGGCCCCGCGCCAGCGCGAGTGGATCCCCCATCCCGCCCACGTGCAGGAACATCACACGTGGGGACTCGCGGACGAAGTGGTTGTGCAGCGCCGTCACCTCGACACCGCTCCCCGCGAGCGCTGAGAGCACGGGCTGAATTTCTTCTTCGAGGAGCGGGATGTCACCCATCAGCATGGCCCCATCGCCGTGCGGACAGAACGCCATCCAAGCGGTGAGTCCCATTCGGGGCGTGATCGAAAAACCGTCCAGGGTGACGCGCAGTTCTTCGCGCGGCTGGGTCACCCGGAATGCGCCGTCCGCCGTTGTCCCATGCATTCCCAGGACTCGCTCGATCGCACGCGTGTCCAATGGCGCCGGACGGGCTGCCCACGCTCCACCGGGGTTAGAGGTATGAAGGGCGAAGATGATCGCGATCGCTGCGAGAGTGTTTGAGAAACTCCTGGCTCCCATCGGAATACCTCCCATTCGAACGCTCATCTCTGTCAGAAACCGATCGGCGGCCCGACCGCGCCGTTCGGAGGCCGGCCTTGACCGGGCAGCGGGGCCTTCCGTATTATGCTGCGGAGGCAGGAGAGGATCACACGCTTCCCTGTCGAAAGCCAACCATCCCTGGAGATGACCATGCCCGGAGACCGGCCGGCACGTGATCAGGTGGACGCGATCCTCCCGGAGCAGATCTTCGGCGCTGCGATCACGCGGCGCGGATTCCTGAAGCGGGGCCTCGTCGGCACGGTGGCGCTCGGCGGTGCTGGCCTGCTCCCGGCGGGTTGTGCGAAATATCCCGCCGCGCCCGCGGGCCTGCGCGTCCTCGACAACAAGGAATACGCCATCGTGAATGCGGCCGCCGTGATTTACGTCGGCGCCGACCCGGCCTCGGAGGGGCTCGACGTGGCGGCCTTCTTCGACGGTCTTTTTTCGCCGCAGCCCGAGTGGGTGCAGAAGCAGGTGAAGCAGGCCCTGGCGCTGTTCGAGTTCGGCCCGCTGCTCTTCGCATTCACGCCGAAGTCATTCACCTCGCTCGACCGCCAGGCGCAGATCGACTACGTGAACGGCTGGGCGCAAAGCGGCATTCCCTTCCGCCGCACGGTGCACTGGGCCCTGCGGCAGATCTGCCTGGGCTCGTACTACATGCAGTCCGGCACCTGGAAGGCGATCCACTACGACGGCCCCTGGATCGGGCGCATGGCGGCACCCGCGGCCGTCCAGCGGTTCCCCCTGCCGGAAGGGAGCGTGAAGCGATGATCTACGGACAGGATGCGACGCCGAAGGATCTGGTCCTCCGCGCCGACCTCTGCGTCGTGGGCTCCGGCGCCGGCGGGAGCGTCATCGCGAAGAAGGCCGCCGAGCGCGGCCTGAAGGTGGTCGTGCTGGAGGAGGGGGGCTACTACACGAAACAGGACTTCGACCAGCTCGAGCGGGACATGCTCCCCAAGCTCTACAAGGACCGGACCGGGCAGGCCACCGCGGACGGGTTCTTCTCGGTGCTGCAGGGCCGCTGCGTGGGCGGCACGACGGTCGTGAACTACCTCTGCTGCTTCAGGACCCCCGACCGCGTGCTGCGCGAGTGGGCCGAGCGCGGCGTGCAGGGGATGGGCCCCGCCGAGATGAAGCCCCACCTCGACGAGGTGTGGGACATGCTCTCGATCAAGAAGATGCCCGAGGACATGCTCAACCGGAACAACCGCGTCCTGAAGATCGGCGGCGACAAGCTCGGCTGGAAGGGCGACACCTTCTGGCGCAACCAGATCGGCTGCTGGGGCTCGGGCTTCTGCGCGGAGGGGTGCGCCTACGACGCCAAGCAGAGCGCGCTGCTCACGTACCTTCACGAGGCGGTGATCCGCGGCGCCGACATCTACGCGGGGGCGAGGGTGGAGCGGATCACGGTGGAGAACGGCCGCGCCACGGGCGTCGAGGGGATCACCTGGGATCCGGAGACGGACACCCCCCGCGGGACGCTCAGGGTGAAGGCGGACGTGACGGTCGTCGCCTGCGGGAGCATCAACACGCCGGAGCTGCTCCTGCGCTCGAACGTGGGCGGCCCGATGGTGGGGAAGAGCCTCTATCTTCACCCCGTCCCCCTCGTGTGGGCGCTTTTCGACGAGGAGATCCAGAACTACTACGGGATCAAGCAGGGCTACCACATCGACGAGTTCAGCGACGTGTTCAACGACGATCTGGACGGCGGCTTCATCATCGAGGGCGTCGGTGCGCAGCCGGGACTCGGATCGGTGGGGATGCACCATTACGGGACCTGGCACCGCGAGCGGATGAAGGAGAACGACAGACTGGCGCTCACGGCCGTCCTCGTCCGCGACCGGGACGGCGGCACGGTCTCCCTCGACAAGAACGGCCACCGGAAGATCGAGTACTGGCCGAGCGCGCGTGACATGAAGCAATGCACGGAGGGAATGAAGCGGACCGCCGAGGCCTATCTCGCCGCGGGCGCGAAGGAAGTCTACACCTGCCACGTGAAGGAAACGGTGATCCGCAGCCCGAAGGAGATCGAGGTCATCGATCAGCGGGGCACGGCGCCCGGCGAAATGCTGCTGTTCAGCGCGCACCAGATGGGGACCTGCCGGATGGGCGAGGATCCGAAGACGTCCGTCGTGAACTCGAACGGCCGCGTCCACACGACGAAGGGCCTGCTGGTCGCCGACGCGAGCGCGTTCCCGACGCCCTCCGGCGTGAACCCGCAGGTCACGGTGTACAGCGTTGCCACCCACCACGCGAAGCATCTGCTCGAGAACTGGAGCGACGTTGCCGCCGGGAAAGCGTGACGAAAAGTTTTTTGCGAGGAGGGGGGAGCCATGGAGTCTGGAGGGGCCGTCCGGGCGAAGTGCTCGGGACAATCGCACGAAGTCCGAGGAATGAAGTGCGGCCGGTCCCTCCTGGGGCTGGCCGCCGTGTTCTGGGCCCTCGGAACGGGTCCGGCCTGGGCGGCCAGGGACGTCCGCGAGTACCGCCCCTTCCGCGTCTGTCCCGGCGGGGCGGTGGCCCTGAGCGGATCGGGCTTCGGAGACACGCAGATCCCCGGGGAGATGGTGGTGGTCGGGCAGGGGGGTGCCGCGCGGGGACCGGTTTCCCGAGTCACCCGCTGGAGCGCAGCCGAGATCGACGTGGTGTTGCCGGGAGCGATCCCCGCGGGGACGTACTGGATCAAGGTCTACCAGGACGGAGCGCCTTCGGGGCGCGCGCCCGAGACGCTCGTGGTGCGGGCGGATTGCGCCCCGCCGGCCGGCGTAAGCCTCCCACCAGGAAAGAGAGAGGCCCTGGAGAAACCGTTTCGCCCCGCAGGACGGGGATTCGCGGGCACAGGGCGGCCGCTCCCTGCGTCCGGAGCCCCGAGGTACGCCGTCACCGTGGCGGTGACCGATATCCGCTCCTACGACGATTGCGACAATCTGTCACCGGGGGACTGGGTCCTCTATTTCGCCGCGAAGGGCGCGGACCCGGGTGGCCGCGAAGTGAAGCAGGACAAGATCTGGCCCTCGTCGCGGGGCACCAGCCAGGATGTGGAAACGGGACGCGTGGTGCCCATCGGCTGGTCCGCCGACCTGGGGGAGCTGGCAGGTGACAGGAACCTTGTCCTCGTGACGGCCGGTGTGGACTGCGACTCAGGCGGCGGCCTTCGACCGAGATGGTTCGTGGAGATGTCCGGGGTCGACCGGGATTGCGGCGGAGAGGAAGATATCGAGCGCTCGACGGACCACGACTCGCTCGGCACCCTGGAGCTCACGCTCACACCGGCCCAGTGGACCCGGGGAGGCACATTCGAGGGAGATACCCATGGCGGGGGCGACTGCGCCTTCCACACCTGGTTCGACGTGACCGCGACCCGGCGGTAGGGGAGTCCCTTCGAGAGAATGGCGCGCGTACGCACGGACCCAACGACGAGGGCGCCCTTGCGGGCGCCCTCTTGCTTGGACGCGTGCCGGAGCCTTCACCCCTCCAGCTCCTCCAGCAGGCTCGACAGATCGTCGGCGTGCTCCTCTTCCATCGCGAGGATTCCCTCCAGCATGCGGCGCGTCGTCGGATCCTTGTCCCCGAGGTACCGGATCATCTCCCCGTAGGAATCGATCGCCACGCGCTCGGCGACGAGGTCCTCCTTGATCATCTCGATCAGCGTCTCCCCCTCGACGTACTCGGAGTGCGATCGCGTCGCGAGCCCCTCCGGCGAGAAGTTCGGCGCGCCGCCGAGCTGGGTGATGCGCGCCGCGATCTGATCGGCATGGACCTGCTCTTCGTTCGCGTGCTGGAGGAATTCGGCCGCCACGGGCTGCGCGTTGATCCCGCTGGCCATGTAGAAGTGACGCTTGTAGCGCAGGACGCAGACGATCTCGGTGGCGAGCGCTTCGTTGAGCAGCTTGATCACGGTCTTGAGGTCCGCCTTGTAGCCGTCAGTGACGGCGCCCTTCTCGATGTGGCGCCGGGCGCGGCTGCGAAGCGTGCGGATATCGGACAAGAACTTGCCTGCCATGGGGTCCTCCCCGGATGACGTCCCCGTTCGCGCGCGTGCCGGCGCGCCCGGCGGCCGAAGCGCGATGATACC
>JBGPLH010000137.1:0-8121 GCA_041486365.1 Thermodesulfobacteriota bacterium
CGCCCACACCAGATACTCGCGCTTGCGATCGAGGGGCCAGTCGGCCGGCGGGTTTTCGGCGATGTCGCGGATATTGCAGATCTTGTCGGCGATCTTGACCTGCCGGGCGCCGGCACTGGCCGCACGCGCGTGAGCGACCTGGAGATCCTTCCTTTCCTGCTTCGGCAGGGACTTGTCGTCGGTCACCTCGGCCACGAGGTCGCGGACCGTCCGTCCGAATCGCCGCTCCAGCTCCTCGAAGGTGGTTTCCGTGTCCTCCACCGTGTCGTGGAGCACCGCCGCGAGCAGCACGGCTTCATCGCTCACGCCGGCTTCCGCCGCCAGGACCGTCGCGACGGCGATGGGATGATTGATGTAGGGCGAGGCCTCGGAATCCTTGCGGCGCTGCCGGCTGTGCTTCTCCGCGGCGAAGGCCAAGGCGCCCAGGAGCCGGACGGGGTCGACCATGAAGGCATGCTCCGTTCAGACGCGAGACGCCTGCGCGCGCATCTCAGGCCTCGACCCGGCGACGCAGCCTCGGGGCGTGGTACGCCCCGGCGAACAGTCCGAGCAGAACGGCCTGCAGGCACCAGGTGGGAACCATTCGCCACGCCGCCACGTGTCCTGAGAGAACGGCGACGACCTCCGTGAGGACCAGCCCGTAGATCACGAAGACCGTGAGGGCGGCGACGAAGCGCCTTTCCATCGGGCGCCGGTAGGCCCAGACCAGGAGCGCGGTCCAGCCCAGCATCAGCGAGGCGCCGTATCCCATCGCGAAGCGATAGCCGCCGGAGCGATCGTCGAATCCCCAAAGCAGCCTGGCGATGGCCGGCACGAGCATGGGAATCACTGCCAGCGCGTCCGTGATCGCCCCCGCAACAAAGGCCGTCCGGAGCAGCCGCTCCTGATCGGGCATCTCATGCTCCCTTTCTGCGCACGGACTGGATGGTCGCATCGAGACGCTCCAGGAAGCGGGAGCGATCCCGTTTCTCGAAGGGAGCGGGTCCCCCCGTCATGGTCCCGAGGTCCCGGAGCTGGGACATGAGATCGCGGCTCGCGAGGGCGTCGCCGATGCTGTCCTCGGAGTGGACGCGGCCCCTCGGACTGAGCACGAGGGCGCCCTTCTTCAAGGAACGCGAGGCAAGGGGGATGTCGTCGGAGATGACGATATCGTTTTCATGGACATGCTCCACGATCCAGTCATCCGCCACGTCGAGCCCTCCGGGGACGACGACCTGCGTGAGCCGCGCCTCCCGGGGAATCCGCATCCACGCGTTCGACACCAGCGTGACCTCGAGCTGGTATCGCCTCGCGACGCGATAGACTTCCTCCTTCACCGGACAGCCATCGGCATCGACGAAGATACGAGGCGACAACGGCCCTTTCACCGCGGCCTGCCCCTTCTTCCCGACCGCCGTCCCCCTCCGGTCCGCCTGCCCGTCTCGGATCCGCCCGGCCTGGGACCGGGACGGGACGCGCCCGGCCGCGAAGGTTCCGCCGAGTGCCGTGTCGTGCCGCGCTTCGCATGGGCCGCGGCCCGGGCGCGATCGTCCGTTTTCCTGGCGCGAACGGCCGCGATCCGCGTTGCCAGCGGCACCTCAAGACGCCCCTCCGGTCGCGCCTTGTAGTCGAAGTCCGGGACGATCACCCGCGGAAGCCGCTTGCCGACCGCCCGCTCGATGCTCCGGATCTCTCCTTCCTCTTCCGGCGAAACGAATGTGAACGCGTCGCCCACCGCCTCCATCCTCCCGGTCCGGCCGACGCGGTGGATGTAATCATCGGGCGCCCTCGGCACGTCGAAGTTCACGACGTGGCCGAGCGCTTCGACATCGATTCCCCGCGCGGCAATGTCCGTCGCGACGAGAACGGGGAACTTCCCGCTCTTGAACCCGGCCAGCGCCGCGGTTCGCTGGGCCTGGGATCGGTTGCCGTGGATCCGCTCGGCCCTGATCCGGTGGCGCACAAGATATTCCGCGAGGCGGTTGGCACGATGCTTCGTGCGGGTGAAGACGAGCGCCTGCTCGATATCCCCGCGCCGGAGGAGCGCCAGGAACAGCGCCGACTTGAGCTCCTGGGAGACCGGATAGACCGCCTGGGCGATTCCCACGGCCGGCGCCGAGGGGCGGCCGAGATTGATCGTGGCGGGCGCGTGAAGCATCTCGCGGGTGAGCGTCGCGATCGGCGCGGGCATGGTGGCACTGAAGAAGAGGGTCTGGCGACGCGCGGGCAGATGGCGCAGGACCCGGCGGATGTCCGGGAGGAACCCCATGTCGAGCATCCGGTCCGCTTCGTCGAGCACGAGAACTTCGAGCCCGCCCAGCTTCGCATACGGGGCCCTGAAATGATCGAGCAGACGGCCGGGCGTCGCGATGAGGACGTCCACGCCGCTCCGGAAAGCGTGCTCCTGTGGACCCATCCCCACGCCGCCGAAGATCGATGCCGCGGTGATCGGCGTGTGCACCGCCAGGTCGTTCAGGTCTTCGAGGATCTGCGCCGCCAGCTCACGCGTGGGCGTGAGCACGAGGGCCCGCGTGGTGCCACGGGGCTTGTCCATCAGCCGGTGCAGGATCGGCAGGAGAAACGCTGCGGTCTTGCCGCTCCCGGTCGACGCGCAGGCAAGAACGTCTCGCCCCGCGAGCGCCGGCGGGATGGCGTCGTTTTGTATGGGTGTCGGCCGGGTGAAGCCGAGCTCTTTCACGCCTTTCAGGAGGCTCGGATGAAGTTTCAGGGTGCTGAAGGGCATGCCGGATCCCTGCGCTCGAGGCGCTTCAGGGCGTGGACGACTCCAGATTGCGGTACCGCGATCCGGTCATCACGAACCGCCCGCACAGGATTTCCTTTCCTCTCGATCGCCGAGCAGGCGCCGGAACGCGCCGGTGAAGGTGTAGGCGTCTCCCGGCCAGCGGGCGGACACGTAGTTCCCGTCCACCACCACGAAAGCCGGGCTGGAGTCTCCCTCGCTGTCCCGGCGCGTGAGCGCCTTCGGCCCGCGCCAAAATTGTCGTTCCGGATCCCGGAGCATGGACTTCACCTCATCCTCGACGTACGCGGGGTAGGTGCGGTAGTAGCGCCCCAGCTTCCAGAAGGTGAGCAGCCAGGCGGATCGCTCCTGATACTTCGCCAGGCACGTCGTGTTCCGGTCGTGGAGAACGCTCTTTCCAGTGCTCGGATCCTTGCTCCGGGCAAGCAGCAGCACGCCGTGGCAGATCGCGCCGACCGGCCGCCCCTGCGAGAAGAATGCCGCGACCTTCTCCTGCAGTCGGGTCGACCCGAGATATTGCCGCATGCCCGGGGCGTGGCCGCCCGGGAGGAGCAGCCCGTCATATTCCAGGAAATCGACGGCTTCCCAGGACAGCGGATGGCGGAAATCCACGGCCCGCTCCAGCTCGCGGTAGAAGTCGCACGCCTGCATCTCCGCCCCGAGCCGGCCGAAGAGGACTCCGGTGAGCAGCAACGGATCGGCTTCAGGAGGCGAGCCGCCCTGCTCGGTGCAGAAGATCACCTGGTGCCCGGCCCCCGTGAGCAGCCGCCAGGGAACCGCCACCTCGGTCACGTCGAAATCGCGATCCGGAAGAGGTATCAGGATGCGGGCCAGGGGGAACCTCCGGTTGGACCGAGGTCAGGGCGCTCCGCCCGTTTCCCCCTCGCCGGGAGACTGACCCGTGTTCACTTCCTGCTGAGGCGACTTCTTGCTCGCCTTGCGCAGCCGTTTTTCTTCCTGCTTCTTCTTCCTTGCCAGATCTTTCTGGCGCTTCGCGTATGAGTAATTGGGTTTGGCCAAGTTGTCATCCTATGAGCAGGTGGTTGATTGCGAGAAGGCCCACCGAACGGCGCCCCTGCGGCGGCCTAGTGGTCGTCGCGCCCGGCTTGCCACAGGCTGCAAGGCGCCCTGGCCGCCGGGAATCGTCAGCGTTTGCACATGCCGGAGATACTCCCGGCCCCGGTGTTCCGCCACCAAATCAAGCGCGGGCATGAGCCCCGCCTGCAGGACCAGACCCAGGTCGAGGAGCGCGCCCCTCAGGGGGTCTCGATCCGGAACACGGGATACCCTGGGGCAATGCGGCGCAAATCCTCGTCGGGGGCCTGGGGCCCCACGCCCTCGAAGAAGGCGCCGACTTCGAAGCGCCACTTCCTCAGATACGCCCGCAGGACCTCCGGCTTGTCCCCATCGGAAAGCTCGACGGCACGGAAGGGCTCGCTCCGACGCCCCAGCCGCAACTCTCCGTTCGCCGACGCCCGGAGGTTCCGCACCCACTGCGCCTCGCCCCGCGGCGCCACAAGGTAACGCGCGCCCCCGTGCTCCAGCAGATTCACGATGGCCGTGCGCCACTCGCCGCTCTTTCGCCCTCGCACGGCGAGGATGCGCGATCCGTAGATGCTGACGCCCAGGCGGGCCAGACCCTCCGGCAGGCGATTCAGCCATTGCTCGAAGCGCGACGGCGGGACGAAGCGTGGCTGGGTCATGGGACTCCGGGGTTCGGGACGGGACGCGATGAGAAGGGATCCTGCGCTCCGGATCCTCGCCGGCCCGAAGTTCCGGTGCGACTGCCGCCCGGCCTCAGTTTATCACGCATGGGGAATCCGTTCGGGGGGGCTTCCCGTCGCCCCTGCCCGTCATGGCCCGCGCGTCCATAGCAAAAGGAGCCGCTCGCGCGACTCCTTTCATGCTCCTGCGCTCGGTTCGACTCCTGCCAGCCGAGTCAATCCACGAGCTGCTCGCGAAGCTCCTTCAGCAGATCCTCCGAGAGCGCCTGATCCGGCTCATCGGAGGCCTGGAGGCGATAGACGACGTCGTCGATCACGTCATCCCACTCCTCGTCGTATGGGTTCTCCCCGCTGTCGTCATCGAGAAAACACTGGTGCGCCCATGTGACCAGCTCCTCGTCGTCAATCTCGCCCCGGAGCCGGGCGTCGATCTTCGCGGTGATGTCTTCCCTTGTCAGCATGCACGCTCCCGGGGGTAAGCGATTGAATCTCCCCCCTCGCGCAGGTGAAATAACGTGTTCCCCCCGAAAGGTCAAGGATTTTTCACGGGTTATGGGGCTTATTTCGCCCGGTTAGCGGCGATGAGTCCGGCCAGGCGCAGCGCCTGGAGCAGGCTGGATGGATCCGCCCGGCCCGTCCCGGCCAGATCGTACGCGGTTCCGTGGTCCACACTCGTGCGTACGATGGGTAGCCCCACGGTCACGTTCACGGCGTCCATGAAGCCATCCATCTTGAGGGGGATCAGCCCCTGGTCGTGGTACATCGCGATGACCGCATCGTAGGCTCCCTGGAGGACGTGGAAGAAGAGGCTGTCGGCGGGGAGCGGGCCGTGGGCCTCGATGCCCTCCCGCCGGGCCAGCTCCACGGCCGGCCGGATGAACCGCGCCTCCTCGTCCCCGAACATCCCCCCCTCCCCGCCATGGGGGTTGAGCGCGGCCACCGCCAGGCGGGGAGTGGCCAGGCCGAAATCCCGCCGGAGGGTCTCATCGGCCAGCCGGATGAGCGCGGCCAGGTCGACACGCTCGAGCCTGGCGGGAACCTCGGCGAGGCGCTCGTGGATCGTCGCGAGGAAGACCCGGAGGCGCGGACTCGAGAACATCATGACCGGATTCGCGACGCCGCACAGGCTCCCGAGGAACTCCGTGTGACCGGGAAAGGCGAAGCCCGCGCGATGGAGCACCGACTTGTCGATGGGACCTGTGGTGATCGCGTCGACCTTCCTGGCGAGGGCCAGCCGGACCGCCGTTTCAATCCACCCGATCACGGCGCGCGCGGTATCGGGCGTGGGCTTGCCGGGGGTGACGGCCGCGGCGTCGAAGCGCCGCCCTTCGAGCACCGGGATTGCCCGCGGCGCGGCGTCCCGCGCGGGGGCGTCCGCGTCCACGAAGCCCAGGTCGAGCGACTGGGCTCGCGCCGCGCGGTTGAGCAGATCCGTGTGGCCGAGGACGAGGGGGACGCACGCGTCCCAGATGGACGCGTCGCTGAGCGCGCGGGCGATCACTTCCGGCCCCACGCCGGCCGGCTCACCCATGGTGATGGCGATCAGAGGTTTCATGCGCACCACCCTCAAGCAATCGGGGGGCCAAAGCCCCCCGAGCCGTCGTGCAGCGGACCCTGACCCGGGCCCGCCGGGCGCTAGAGCTTCTTCTCGATGTAAGCGTTCTCGCGGAGCTTCTTCATCCAGTCGCCGAACTGCGACTCGACCTGCTCCTGCGTCATCTTGTTCCGGATCGCGGGCTTCGCCTCGTCGTAGGAGACCGTGCGCGACGGTTTCTTGTCCTCCACCTGGATGACGTGGAAACCGAGCTTCGTCTCCACGACGTCGCTCGTCTGGCCCTTGCCGAGCAGAAAGGCCGTGGCCTCGAATTCGGGAAGCGTCTGGCCGCGGCTGATCCAGCCGAGCTCGCCACCCTCAGCGGCCGTGGGGCCGGCCGAGTACTTCTTCGCGAGCGACGCGAAGTCACCGCCCGCCTTCACCTCTGCGAGGGCCTGTTGCGCCTTCTTGTGCGCCGCAGCTCTCTCCTCGGCGCTCGCGTCCGCCGCCACCGGGATCACGATGTGCCGGGCCTTGATCTGCTCGTCCTGCTTGAACTCGTCCGGGTGCTCCTCGTAGTACCTCTTCGCCTGGTGGTCGTCGACGTTGGAGCGGTTACGCACCTGGCGACCGACGAGCTTCGTGCGCTCGATCTGCGACCGGACCTGCTCCCGGTACTCCTCGTAGCTGATTCCCTCCTTGGCCAGCGCGCGCTGCAGCCCCTCCTGCGTGATTCCGTTCTGCTTCTTCACGTCGTTGATCGCGAGGTCGACCTCGGAATCGCTTGCGGTGATCTCGTACTTCTTGATGATCTGCTCCATGAGCTTCTGGTCGACGAGCTGGTCGAGCACCTCGCGCCGCGCCTGGGCGATCTCAGCCTGCGAGTCCTCGCCGTACTTGCGCTGGATCTCGCGGTAGATGGGCCCACCCGCCTCGTCCACCTCGCTCAGTGTGATCACGTCGTCGTTCACGATGGCCGCCACGCCGTCGATGATCTCGGCGCGGGACGGCTCCGCGAGGCACGCCGCGAGGATCGCGGCGGCAAGCCACCGGAAGGGGAAAGGGCTCCTGGCGTCCGGTTCCATCGCGATCAGTCCGTCTTCTCTTGCGCCGGAGATTCCTTCGGAGCCCCCGGCATCCCGGCCGGCGGGGCTCCCCCGCCCGCCGGCGGCAGTCCCAGGCCGCCCGGCATCCCGCCACCCGCGGAAGGACCCGGGCTGTACTTGCCGAGCACCTTCTCGTCGATCTTCACCTGGGCCTTCGCCTTCAGCTCCTCGAAGTAAGCCTCGATCTTCTTGCGCTGCGTCTCCTGAAGGATCTTCGAGCGGATCTCCTCGCGCACCTGATCGAAGGGCCGCGGCTTGCCCTCCTTGCGCTCGATCAGCTTGATCACGTGGTACCCGAAGGGGCTGTGCACCACGCCGGAGATCTCCCCGGGCTGCTTCAGCGTGAAGGCCACCGCCTCGAACTCGGGCACCATTCGGCCGCGTTGGAACCAACCGAGGTCTCCGCCCGCCGGCGCCGTCGCGGTGTCCTTGGAGAGTTTCTTCGCGAGGTCGCCGAAGGAGTCGGGCTTCTTCTTCACCTGATCGAGGATCTGGTTCGCGGCGGCCTCGTCCTCCAGCAGGATGTGGGCCGCGTGGATCTGCGTATTGGAGAACTCGTCCGGGTGCGCGTCGTAATACGCCTTCACCTCCCCGTCGCTCACCACGGCCGACTGCTGGATGTCCTGGAACACCTTCTGGAGGATCAGCCTCTTCTTCGTCTCGTCGAGCTGCCGCTGGATGTCCTCGTCCTTGTCGAGCCCCTTCTTCTCCCCCTCCTGCACGAGCAGTTGGCTCAGGATGTAGTTCTCGAGGAACTGCTTACGCCGGTCGGGAGCCGAGAGCAGCGGCTTGATCTGCGGCGGGAGCTTCTCGACCTCGGCCCCGAACTCGTCCAGCGTGAGCTTCTGGTCCCCGAAGGTCGCCACGACCTCGCCCCCTCCCTCGATCTTCGAGGAAGGACCCGCCTCCTTTTTCTTGCCGCAGGCGGAGAGCACCAGCGCGGCGGCCAGCAGACCGACCGCGAGCACACGGAGTGATCGAATCATCTTGGGGAGTCCTTTCGAGGGAGGAGAGAAG
>JBGPLH010000138.1:0-8103 GCA_041486365.1 Thermodesulfobacteriota bacterium
GGAGCTCAAGGCCGCGCGCCAGGTGTACTACGCCGCGACGGGGGAGATCTTCGAGGACGACGCGTCCTTCGAGAGGCGGATGATCACGTTCGTCGAATGGTTCGTGTTCGATCGGCCGCTCGCGCGGGGGGTGGTGCCAATACGCGCGTACCTGGAGGATCATGCGGCCGATCTCTCGCCGGAGGAGCGCGAGATGACGGAGGCGCTCCTGCACCACCATCACGGGCTGTACCGCGTGAAGAAGGCGAAGCCGCCCGTGCTGAACCTGAAGGACCTCTGGGACGGAAAGCTGATACGCGTGGAGGCCGGCGATTCCGCCAACTCCTTCCAGGCGGACGATCTGCTGGATGCGCGCCTCGTGTCGTGGATGGACAAGACCTGGCTCACGGACGGGATCCTCTGCCACCCGATCGGGGCGCTCGCCTACATCCAGGCCGAGCTGAAGGCGCTCCGCAAGGGGGGCGCGCCGGCGCCGACGGAGGCGCTCTTCTTCCGGCTGGCCGGGATGCTCATCAAGCACGACCGCTACCGCCAGATAAAGACCGAGCTGATCTACCGGAACACGCCCTAGGTTTCGCCCCGAGACGGACCGAGCGGGGTCTCACGGGAATTCCATGCCCCGACGAACGGACATCCACAAGATATTGCTGATCGGCTCCGGGCCCATCGTGATCGGTCAGGCCTGCGAGTTCGACTACTCGGGGACCCAGGCCTGCAAGGCGCTGCGCGAGGAGGGCTACACGATCGTCCTCGTGAACTCCAACCCCGCCACGATCATGACGGACCCCACCTTCGCCGACCGGACCTACGTGGAGCCCATCACGCCCACGGTCGTCGAGAAGATCATCGAGCGCGAGCGGCCCGACGCGATCCTCCCCACGCTGGGCGGCCAGACGGCGCTCAATGTCGCCGTGGCGCTCGGGGAGTCGGGCGTCCTGGCGAAGTACGGCGTCGAGATGATCGGCGCCTCGCTTGAGGCCATCAAGAAGGCCGAGGACCGGGAGCAGTTCCGGGACGCGATGCTGCGCATCGGGCTCGATCTCCCGAAGAGCCACTACGTGCGGAGCATCCCGGACGCCGTCGCGATCATCGGGGACATCGGCTTCCCGGCCATCATCCGCCCGAGCTTCACGCTGGGCGGCACGGGCGCCAGCGTCGCATACAACCGGGAGGAATACGAGGCGAGCGTGGCGTGGGGGCTCGAGGCGAGCCCGCGCGGCGAGGTGCTGATCGAGGAGAGCGTCCTCGGGTGGAAGGAGTACGAGCTGGAGGTCATGCGCGACCGCAAGGGGAACGTGGTGATCGTCTGCTCGATCGAGAACTTCGACCCGATGGGCGTGCACACCGGCGACAGCATCACGGTGGCCCCGGCCCAGACCCTCACCGACCGGGAGTACCAGGTGATGCGCGACGCCGCCATCGCCATCATGCGGGAGATCGGCGTCGACACGGGCGGGTCGAACATCCAGTTTGCCGTGAACCCGCTGGACGGCAGCCTCGTCGTGATCGAGATGAACCCGCGCGTGTCCCGCTCCTCCGCGCTCGCGAGCAAGGCCACCGGGTTTCCCATCGCGAAAATTGCCGCGAAGCTCGCCGTGGGTTACACGCTCGACGAGATCCCCAACGACATCACCCGCGAGACCCCCGCCTGCTTCGAGCCCACGATCGACTACGTCGTCACGAAGATCCCGCGCTTCACCTTCGAGAAGTTCCCGCAGGCCGACCCGACGCTCACCACGCAGATGAAGAGCGTGGGCGAGGCGATGGCGATCGGGCGGACCTTCAAGGAGTCGCTCCAGAAGGCGATCCGCTCGCTGGAGATCGACCACTACGGGTTCGAGGAGATCGAGACGCCTCCCGACGGGCTCTCGGCCGCCGCGGGAACGCCGCTGCGGAGCCTCCGCGAGAAGCTGCGCGTTCCGAACCCCGATCGCCTCTGGGCCATCGCGCAGGCCTTCCGGGAGGACTGGAGCGTGGCGGACGTGGCCGGCATCACGGCCATCGACCCCTGGTTCCTCGCCCACATAGCGGAGATCGTGGAGATGGAGGACGAGATCCGGCGCGAGATTTCCCCGATGGCGCGCGGGGCCGACCCGGCCCGTGACGGGGAGGTTCGCGATCGGCTGCGCGAGGCCAAGGCGGCGGGATTCTCGGATCGGCGGCTGGCCACGCTTCTGTCGATGAAGGAAGACGACGTCCGGGCCCTGCGCTGGCGGCTCGGCGTGCGCCCCGTCTACAAGATGGTGGACACCTGCGGCGCGGAGTTCGTGGCGCACACCCCGTATCTGTACTCCACCTACGAGGAGGAGGACGAAGCGCCGCCCACGGACCGGAGGAAGATCATCATCCTCGGCGGAGGCCCCAACCGGATCGGGCAGGGGATCGAGTTCGACTACTGCTGCGTGCACGGCGCCTTCGCGCTCCGGGAGGACGGCTTCGAGACAATCATGGTTAATTGCAACCCGGAGACCGTCTCGACCGACTACGACACGTCGGACCGCCTGTACTTCGAGCCGCTGACGCTCGAGGACGTGCTGGAGATCATCCACCGCGAGGACCCCGAGGGCGTGATCGTGCAGTTCGGCGGGCAGACGCCGCTGAAGCTCTCCGTCCCGCTGGAGCGGGCCGGGGCGCGGATCATCGGCACCACGCCCGACGCCATCGACCGCGCGGAGGACCGGGAGCGGTTCAAGGCGCTGCTGAACAAGCTGGGCCTCCTGCAGGCCGAGAACGGCACGGCCCGCAGCGTGGACGAGGCGGTGACCGAGGCCTCCCGCATCGGCTACCCGGTGGTGGTCCGCCCGTCCTACGTGCTCGGCGGCCGGGCCATGGAGATAGTCCACGACGAGGAGAGCCTGCGCGGCTACATGCAGCGCGCCGTCCACGCCTCGCCGGATCACCCGGTGCTGATCGACAAGTTCCTCTCCGACGCGATCGAGGTGGACGTCGATGCGGTCTCGGACGGGCGCGACGTGCTCGTGGGCGGGATCATGGAGCACATCGAGGAAGCGGGGGTGCACTCCGGCGACTCGGCCTGCTCGCTGCCGCCGTTCTCCCTCAAGCAGGAGATCATCGAGGCGATCAAGGTCGAGACCCGCGCGCTGGCCCTGGAGCTGGGGGTCGTCGGGCTCATGAACATCCAGTTCGCCGTGAAGGACGGGCTCATCTACGTCCTCGAGGTGAACCCGCGCGCGAGCCGCACGGCGCCCTTCGTGAGCAAGGCCACCGGGATCGAGCTGGTGAAGATCGCGGCGCGGGTCATGGCCGGGAAGACCCTGGCCGGGCTCGGGGCGCTGCGAGAGCGGACGCCGTCCTACGTCTCCGTCAAGGAGGCCGTCTTTCCCTTCGTGAAGTTCGCGGGCGTCGACACGATCCTTGGCCCCGAGATGAAGAGCACCGGAGAGGTCATGGGCATCGACAGCGACTTCGGCAAGGCCTTCGCGAAGGCCCAGATCGCGGCGGGCGTGAACCTCCCTCTCTCGGGCATCGTGTTCGTGAGCGTGAAGGACGCCGACAAGGAGGCCGTGGTCCCCGTGGCCAAGAAGCTGGTGTCCCAGGGATTCACGATCATCGCAACTGCGGGGACGGCGGGGTACCTCTCGAGCCACGGCGTCCCCTGCGAGCCGGTGAACAAGGTGCACGAGGGGAGGCCGCACATCGTCGACCGGATCAAGAACCGGGAGGTCGCCATGGTGATCAACACCTCGGGCGATCCGGAATCGGTCCGCGACTCCTTCTCGCTCCGGCGCGAGGCGCTGGTGCACAACGTGTCCTACTTCACGACGATCGCGGGCGCCCGGGCCGCGGCGGAGGCCACCGCCTCTCTCATTCGCAAGGAGCTCGAGGTCCAGACGCTCCAGGAGTACCACGCGGGGTTGTGACCCCCTGAAGGACGGGCCTCGGTGGAAACCCTCTCCGAGATCCTCGACGCTCTCCGCAGGCCGCTGGACATGGCGGCCCGGGATGGCCATGCGCGCATCGGCCGGATCCGCGGCCTTGAGCGGACCATCCCAGCGCTGGCGGAACAGGGGGCGGCGAGGGCGCGGAGCGCGCAGGCGCGGGCGGCGCTGGGCGAGCTGGCGAGCACCTTCGCGGGCTACGCGGTCCTCGATCCCGATGCGCGGCGGGCCGCGGTGGACCAGGGGCTGGTGCTGCTTGAGCGGGCGCGGCAAGCCGGAGAGTCCGCACCTGCTGCCGCGCCCGACGCCCTGCGCGTCCCCATCACCCGATTCCGGGGGGTGGGGGAAGAAATTGCCGGGAAGCTCGCCCGTCTCGGGATCCGCACCGCCTGGGACGCCCTCTGGACCCTCCCCCGCACCTACGAGGAGCGGCTCCCGCCGCGTCCCGTCCGCGCCATTCGCCAGAACACCATTGCCACGCTGGACGCGCGCGTCCTCTCCCTGACGCCGCCGCGCAGGGCCCGATCGGGCCTGCGGATCTTCGAGGCGATCTTCGAGGACGAAACCGGCACCATCCCCGCCGTCTGGTACAACTTCGTCCCGCGCCTTTCGCCGGGCCAGCGGGTCCGCGTCGTCGGACCGGTGGAGGCCGTCCGTGGCCGTCGGCGATTCCGCGTGCCCGAGATCATCTACCTGCGGGCCGGGGAGCAAGCCCCGGACGATCCCGATTTGGGTCGTATCGTCCCCGTCTACCCGCTTACAGAAGGGCTCGGTGAGCGGCGGCTGCGGAGCCTCCTCAGGCAGGTGGTGGACGAGGTGGCGCCCCGGGCGCCGGAACTCATCCCCGGGGCGATCATCCGGGAGCTCGGTCTCCCGCCGCTGGCCGAGGCGCTGCGCACTGTCCACTTCCCGCCGCCGGGAGCCGACCTCCACGCGCTGGAGAAGGGCGCCACGCCCGCCCACCGTCGCCTCGCCTTTGAGGAGCTCTTCTTCCTGGAGCTTCACCTCGCCCTGGTGCGCCGTGACATCGCCCGGGCGCCCGCGTCTGCTTGCCCGGGGGGCGGCCGGCTTGAGCGCCGGCTCTTCGATCGGCTTCCCTTCGCGCTCACGGGGGCCCAGAGGCGGGCGCTGCGCGAGATCGGGACCGACCTCGCGCGACCGCACCCGATGAACCGCTTGCTCCAAGGGGATGTGGGCTCTGGGAAGACCGTCGTGGCGCTCCTGGCGGCGGCCCGGGCCATCGACGCGGGCGCCCAGGCGGCGATCATGGCGCCGACGGAGATCCTGGCGGAGCAGCACTTCAGGACCATCGAGCCACTCCTCTCGGCGGCGGGGGCGCGGGCGGCGCTCCTCACGGCGGGGGTGTCGAAGGCGGAACGGGCCCGGACGTTGCGGGGGGTGGCGGAGGGGGCCATCGGGCTCCTCGTGGGGACGCACGCCGTGATCGTGGACGCGGTGCGATTTGCGCGGCTCGCTTTTGCCGTGGTGGACGAGCAGCACCGCTTCGGCGTCGCGCAGCGGATGGCGCTCCGGGAGAAGGGGACACGCCCGGACTCGGCCGAGGAGCCCCATCTCCTCGTCATGACCGCCACCCCCATCCCCCGAAGCCTGGCCCTCACGGTCTTCGGCGATCTGGATCTCTCCGTCATCGACGAGATGCCCCCGGGGCGGGAGCCGGTAGAGACGCGGCACTTCACCGAGAAGGACCGCCGGAAGGTCTACGCCCAGATCCGCGAGACGGCGGGCGCGGGGCGCCAGGTGTTCGTCGTCTATCCCCTCGTGTCCGAATCGGAGAAGGTGGATCTGCGGGACGCCACGCGCATGGCGGAGGCGCTGCGCATGGAGTTCTCCGATCTCGAGGTGGGACTCGTCCACGGGCAGATGAAGCCCGCGGAGAAGAACGCGGTGATGGCGCGCTTCAAGCGCGGGGCGATCCACGTCCTCGTGGCGACGACCGTCGTGGAGGTGGGGATCGACGTCCCGAACGCGACGCTCATGGTGGTCGAGCACGCCGAGCGTTTCGGCCTCTCCCAACTCCATCAGCTCCGCGGGCGGGTGGGGCGCGGAGGAGGGCGCTCGCGTTGCCACCTCCTGACGCCGCCCCTCGCGCCGGGAAGCGAGGCGGCCCGGCGCATGCGCGTCATGGAAGCCACCCAGGATGGTTTTCGGATCGCGGAGGAGGATCTGGCGATCCGCGGCCCGGGGGATTTCCTCGGCACCCGCCAGCACGGCCTCCCCAACCTCCGCGTGGCGAGCCTCCTCGGCCAGGCCCCGCTCATCTCCCGCGCCCGCGAGGCGGCCCAGGCCCTGGTCGCGAGCGAACCGAGCCTTTCCAAGCCGGAACACGTCCCCCTCTGGGCGGGCCTCGATCTCCACCGCGAGGCGCTGGGGCTCCTGCGGGCGGGATGAGGTCACCGTGAGCTCGGAGGGCGACATGGGAGATCGAGTGGCAGACCGGGGCAGCAGACAAGGGCAGGCAAGGAAGGTTGGGGACTCAAGAGCCCGGTCGAGCGGCTGTCGTAGCGCTGATGGAACCACCCACGAGAAATACCTTTTGGAGCCCGGGCCGTGCGTGCTGAGCGGAACAGTCTATCTAGGAGGCCGGGGGCCCGGGGACGGCTCAATGCCCTAGGCTTTTGAGTGCCTGCGCTCCAAAGACCCTGTCTCCGCGCTGTGATACACTGACCGGGTTCGCAGGGACAATGGCTAGATGGAATTGTCTAATCCTAGTTATGGGGCTGAGGTTGAAGGTCCCCGTTCGGCCGAAAGTGGACATTGAAAGAACGCGAAGCCAGTTTCTCGTAACGCTGCCTGCTCGGATCGAGATTGAGCAATCGAATCTCATGCGATTGGCCGCACCCCTTGAACGGTGATGTCGAGACCAACTAACTAAGAATTGATACATGCCAGAGGTCAACATGTATCTTGATACGATTACGATAAATAATTTTCGGTCATTTGACAGGATCGCAATTCCTCTGTGCAAAGACATCACGGTTTTCGTGGGAGAGAACAATGGTGGCAAGAGCAACGCTATTGATGCAATTCGTCTTATTACTACTCCACTCGGCGGCAGGCGTGAAATACACGCCGAGCTGACAGACATTCGGTTTGGGAGTGCTGAACGTAAATTCGAGATTGAAGCGCTTTTCAGCCACCTGAGCCCACCTCAGCAGGGGCGCCTGCTTTCAGCTACAATAGATCTCTCGCTCCAATCTGCCAAATTTGGGCTGACGTATGACGCCAGCACGAACAGCTACCCCATAAGGCCGACATTATGGGCCGGCAAAGCAAGAGGAACGCCTGAGGCCGGTTGCCATGAAATGATCCGTCACGTGTATCTCCCGCCGCTCCGGGATGCAAAGCGTGCCTTGGCTTCGGGCAACCCCACCCGTATCTACGCATTGCTGAAACATTTTCTTGGAAAGGACAAGCCTGACGCACTTGCAAAACGTCTTGCGCGGAATGCAACCGATCCCATCCTTGAGAAAATCGATGAGGCGGTCGATATCGGCCTTAACGCGCTGACTTCCGGTGTCCGGGAGCAAGTTGCATCGCTTGGTTTTGGGAGCGATGAGAAGCTGATCGACATAGCGCGTGACCTTCGATTCAAACTCGCAGATTGTGGTATCGAACCGGAGGACCTAATGTATTCGGGCCATGGATACGCCAATCTCCTCTACATGGCCACGATCGCGGTTGAACTGGAGAAGGTGGACAACGCGGATTTGACGCTGTTCCTGGTTGAGGAGCCGGAAGCGCATTTGCATCCGCAACTACAAGCCGCGGTTCTCAGCTTCCTCGAGGGACAGGTTGAAAAGTCAAGAATTGACAAACTTGAAAACAAAGGCCCGGCCGGCCAGATACAGGTTCTCGTTGCGACCCATTCACCGAACTTGTCAGCCTGGGTCGAAAGCAAGAAGATTGTCTATTTCAGGTCATTTGTGTCCGCGGATTCTCTTCCGGCCGTCGAGCAAAAGGACAAGGCGGAGGAGCAGCCTACTCCGCGTCGCTCTACGCGCTGCATTCCCTTGGCAATGCTGGATGTATCCGACATCGAACGCAGAAAGATAGATCGCTATCTGGATGTCACTAAGTCGGCGTTCCTGTTTGGTGGACGTGCTTTATTGGTGGAAGGGATCGCCGAAACGTTGCTGCTTCCTATCATTGCCAGGAAATTCGTCTTGAAGGACAAACCCCAACA
>JBGPLH010000139.1:0-8089 GCA_041486365.1 Thermodesulfobacteriota bacterium
CCAAGGCCGGAGGTCCCTCGCCCGGAGGTCCCTCGCTCCGCGAGGGCCGACTCCTGACATGCAAGGGCCGGTTCGATCAACGTCACCACCTCGCTGTCGCCGTGGACCCTGCGCCCGTGCTCGAGGATCGACGTGATGGTGAGCGCGCCATCCTGCATGGTGCTCCGTAGGGCGATCGGCATTCGTTCCCCTCCCTGCCGCGCTGTGTGGATCCCCCGGACCGGCGACCCGGATCGCTATCTTACATCGCTCCGCGCGGCGAGCGTCAAGGCGCGCTCCCGCGCCCGGCGCCGCAGATCCTCGCCTCCCGCCCGCTTCCCCTCCAGCAGGTCGGCGATCACCCGGGCAATCCGCGCCCCGACGGCGTCGGCCGCCTCGCGGGTGAAATGGTGCGTGCCTCGCTCGTACCAGCCTCCTGGCGGGGGCGCCTCGGAGGACAGGTCGACGAGGATCGCGCCACGGTCGCGGCAGAAATCGGCGAGCGCCCCGTCGAGAGCCGCGAGCTCGGGCTCACCCGCGATCGGCGGAGCACTCACGAAGATCGGGGTCACCCCCGTCGCGCGGGCGGCCTCGAGCATGAGCGAGACGTTGTGCGCGTAATCTTCCCGGGCCCGGTCGAGCACCGCGCCGAACTCGGGGGACGCCCGCAGGCGCGCACGCTTGTCGCGCAGGCGCCAGCCGGGAACGACGTCCTCCAGGCGATTGCGAAGCGGTTGAACGAAGGACTTCTCGACGAAGCTGCGCACGAAGAGCGGGAGGTAGGCACGCCCGAGGATCGAATCGCCCAGGGCCGTGAGGCGCACCGGATCCGGTGCGGTGAAGGCCTGGAGGAACGCCTCGCGGTAGGTCTCGTCCCCGATGCGCTCCACCCGCTGGGTCCTTCCATATCGCGCCAGGCGATCGGCGTCGTTGATACCGGTGTAGAGGATGGCCACGTCGAGCGGAATCGGGCCCGACAGCTCTCCGACGTGGGCCACGTAGTGTGCCGAGGACAGGCCCGCCGAGCCCGCGTTGGCCACCTGCCCCAGGCGCGCGCCGGCGCGATCGTTCAGGTGCCGCTCAACGCGCGCGGGCCAGGACTCTTCCTCGGGTAACTCCGCCGACTCCGTGGCGCTCCCGCCGAAGGCCACGATCCGCAACGCGCGGGCCGTGAAGGGCGCGCCGCGCAGCCCCCAGCCGTTCGTCCGGAACGGCACGCCCAGCACCACGCGGTTCTGCCAGGGGCGGTGTACGTAGGAACGCCCGCGGTCGCCGAAGATCCGGCTCCCGAACACGCGGAGGTAGGCTTCCGCGAACAGGAGCGCGTAGAGGAGGGCCAGAAGAGCGATCGCGATCCTTCGGGCGGGGCGCACGGGTTTCACTCGGGATCATTCCCCTGGTCAGAACTGGAAGTAGATGAACTCCTGCCCGCCGAGGTTCCCCAGGAACCAGATCGAGCAGTAGAGGTACAGGTACAGCGTTGCCCGCGCCCAGGGGCCGCGGAGCCGGTGGAGCGCCAGGAGATCCTTCCGCGAAGCCTGAACGACCTCCACGATCACCAGGAACCCGATGCACAGGAACAGCCGCCGCAGATCGTACGCGCCGCGCTCCGTCCAGGCCCAGGGACCCGCCAGGCTCGAGAGGATGTCGCGCACCTGCCCGGCGGAATGGGCCCGGAAGGGGATCCATCCGAGCGTCGCGAGATGGAACATGACGAGCGTCCTCGTCCCGCGGGAGAGGGCCGTGGCCACGCGGCCGCGGGCGGCCGGGAGCGCCTCGAGCAGGGGACCCAGCGCGCGGTGCGCGCACAGCAGCGCGCCGTGGTAGGCGCCCCAGCCCACGAAGGTCCACGCCGCGCCGTGCCAGAGTCCGCCGAGGAGCATCGTGATCATCAGGTTCACGTAGGTGCGCGCCGTTCCCCGGCGGTTCCCGCCGAGGGGGATGTAGAGATAGTCGCGCAGCCAGGTCGAGAGGCTCATGTGCCAGCGGCGCCAGAAGTCGGAAGGGTTCACCGCGAGGTAGGGCAGATTGAAGTTGAGCAGCAGCTCGAAGCCCATCGCGCGGGCAATTCCGCGGGCGATGTCCGTGTATCCGGAGAAGTCGCAGTAGATCTGGAACGCGAAGGCGTACACGGCCATGAGCGTGCTCATGGCGTCCTGCGGTCCTCCGCCGCCGTAGACGGCCTGCACGATCTCCGAGAGGTTGTCGGCGATGAAGACCTTCTTGAAGAGCCCCCAGGAGACGAGATAGAAGCCCTCCTCCAGCCCCTCCCGCGTCACGCGCCGCGGGCTCTGGACCTGCGGCAGCATGTGCCAGCCACGCTCGATCGGGCCCGCCACGAGCTGGGGGAAGAAGGCCGTGTATACCGCGAACTCGAAGAGCTTCGGCGTGGCCGGCACGCGCCCGCGGAAGACGTCGATCGTGTAGCTCATCGACTGGAACGTGTAGAAGCTGATCCCCACGGGCAGGATCACGTGGATCAGCGACGGGTGGAGCGGGATGCCCGCCCGCGCGGCGAGATCGACCGCGCTCGTGGCGAAGAAGTCGTAGTACTTGAAGAACCCGAGGACGGCGAGGTTGGTGGTGATCGAGAGCGCGAGCCAGCGCTTCCTCGCGCGCGGATCGGTTGCGGCGCTGATTCGAAGAGCCACGTACCAGTCGACGATCGTCGTGAAGATCAGGAGCCCCAGGAAGCGCCAGTTCCAGGAGCCGTAGAAGATGTAGCTCGCCACGAGGAGGAGACGGTTCTGCCCCGTCTTCCCGAAGCGAACGTAGAGCGAGAAGAAGACCGCGAAGAAGACCCAGAACTCGATGGAGTTGAAGAGCACGCGGGAGCCCGGAGGAGGATCGCCAGATGTTGTCCTTCGGCGAGACGACGAGCTGCCGGAAGAACCGGGACGGCAGGTTAGCCCGATCCCGGGCGGAATGGAAGCGACGGCGCGCGCTTTGGGTCACCGCGCCTTCCGTTTCCCCTTCCCCGGTCGATCAGCCTCCGCGGCCACCTCCTCGATCGTGCGTCCCGTCACGACGCTTCGGGGGCTCCTGTCCACCTTCTCCCGGGCGCCCGGGCGCGCGGCCTCCTCGTCGCGCGCCTTGATCAGGAGCCAGTTCTCCCGGCCCTCCCGCGCGGCCCGCCCGCCCATGCGCACGAGCGCGAAGCCGCCGCGAAGCTTCTCCCCGTGGAGCCGGAAGACCAGCTTCCCCGCGCGCAGACCCGCCGCCGGGTCCTCCTCCGGCTCCCAGACGCCGCGGTCCCAGATCAGCACCGGCCCGGCGCCGTACTTCCCTTCCGGGAGGTTCCCCTCGAAGCCGCCGTAGTCGAGCGGGTGATCCTCCACGCGCACGGCGAGCCGCTTCTCGTGCGGATCGAGGCTCGGCCCCTTCGGGATGGCCCAGGAGAGCAGAACCCCTCCGTGCTCGAGACGGAAATCGTAGTGGAGGCGTCGGGCGGCGTGTTTGTGGACGACAAAGGAGAGCGCGGCGCGGCGGGAGGGGGATGGCGCGGATGCGCGGGGCATGGTCCGGCGCTCCCCGGTCAGCGGATCCGGGCCAGCACCCGGAGAATCTCCCCGACGCTCCAGGCCTGGGAGATGCAGCCGCCGGGACGCTGGGGCTGCTCAGCGTCGAAGACCTCGGAGACCGTGCCAAGGCCCACGTCGGATAGGTGAGGCTCGAAGGCACGGAAGAGATCGAGGATCGACGCCCGCGTCCCGGGCGTGTCGCCTTCCACGCGGAGCGTCGCGTTGGCGAAGGGGCCGAGCAGCCAGGGCCAGGCGGTCCCCTGGTGGTAGGCCGAGTCCCGCGCGCGAACGTCGCCGGCGTAGCGCGAGCGGTAGCGGGGATCCTCGGGAGCGAGGCTGCGAAGTCCCAGGGGCGAGAGGAGCGACGCGCGAACGCACGCCAGCACCGCCCGTTCCCTGTCCGCGTCGAGGATGCGGTACGGAAGCGAGAGCGCGAAGACCTGGTTCGGGCGGATCGACGCGTCGGCGTCCCCGCCGTCGACCACGTCGTAGAGGCAGCCCCGGGCCTCGTTCCAGAATATTTTCCGGAAGGAGAGGGTCGCCCGGCGGGCCGCGGCCCCGGCACGGGTCGAGAGATCCGCGTGCTCCATCCGGGCCGCCATCGCCTCGATGGTCCGGAGCGCGTTGATCCACAGCGCGTTGAGCTCCACCGCCTTCCCCTGCCGGGGCGTGACCGTCCACTCGCCCACCCGCGCGTTCATCCAGGTGAGCTGGGATGCCTGCGTGCCCGCGATCACCAGTCCGTCCCCATCGAGGCGCACGCCCGGGCAGGCCCCGGTGGCGAACGCGCGGATGACAGCGACCATCTTGGGCAGGAGGGTTTTCTGCACGAAGGCGAGATCCTTCGTCGCCACGAGATAGGCGCGCGCGGCGAGGATGAGCCAGAGCGCCGCATCGGCGGTGTTCCACTCGGGCGTCCCGTCTCTCTCGCGCACGCCACCCGGGATCATCCCGTCGTGAATGGACGCGGCGAAGGTTTCGAGCACCGCCCGCGCATCCGCAAAGCGACCCCGGGTGAGTAGCAGCCCGGGGAGCGCGATCATCGCGTCGCGGCCCCGGTCGGTGAACCACGGGTAGCCCGCGAGGATCGTGCGGCCTCCCGCGCCCCCTGCCACGACGAACTGGTCGGCGGACTCCCAGAGCGCCGCGAGCATCGGGGACGCGCCCTCCGGGGCGTCGATCGCGGCCGTGCGGCGCTCGAGCTCCCGCTCCCAGAGATCCGCTGCCTCGCCCGGCCCGATGTCCCGGAGCGAGGCCGCGAGGCTCACCACCTCGCCCGGTGAGAGCGTGAGCGACAGCTCTCCGGGCGACATCAGATCCTCCTCGAAATCGAGTCCCCGCTTCTCCTCGAAGCCGTACTGCACGCGATAGTTCCACCAGGCCTGCCCGCTCCACTGTCCGGCCGTGTGCGCGAGCGTGAGGGCCGGAAGCGACGGGTAGGGCCGGAAGCGCACGAAGCCCTCGCCGGCCTCGGCGCGCAGGTCGGCCTCCACGTTCGTGTGGGTGAGGCCGTGGAAATCCCGGAAGGCGAGGAGCGGGCGGATCGTGATGCGCGCGGCGCCGGAGCCGGGAAGCAGCATGTAGGCCACGAGGACCGTGTCCTCTCCCGGTACGAGGGCGACGATCTTTCGGAGGGCGAATCCGGGCCCGCGGTATTCCCAGGTGGGGGCAGGTTTCAGATGGAAGGCGGCGAGGTGCTTGTAGCCGTCGGGATGCACGGCGCCCGGGTAGCGCATGCACCCGAGCCCGAAGGAACCCTCCGGCGTCTCGACGGTCTCTTGCAGACTCGAGAGGAACAGCGTGCGCCCCACGGGCGGACGCAGGCTCGCCACGAGCAGGCCGTGGTAGCGGCGCGTGGGGAGCCCCGACACCGTCCCCATGGCGAACCCGCCCAGGCCGTTCGTCTCGATCCACTCCCGGGAGGAGGCGAGCGGCAGGTCACGGCACGTCTCCGGGCCGAAGCTCACGCTCCATCGTTTTCGCGCCATCGCATCTCCGGGGTGTCGCCCCGCAGGGGGCGAGGAACCCGAGGTCCGGCCTAGCCTTGCGCGACCGTGCGGCGTTCGTCAAGACGTGTCTCGCGATCTTCACCGGAGCCTGTCCGGAATGGCGGTCGATGGCGCCAAGAACCGCGCCCCGCGCGATCCGGGGGATCAGGCGGGGCGCTCGCGCATCGGCGTCGCGGGAGGCCGGGGGCCGGGACGGCGCCGGGCTCAGCGAGGGATCACGGGATCCAGGACCAAACCTCCACGCGGAAGAAGCGGATCAGCCCGTGGGTCATCACCTTCCCGAAGGGCTCGTATCCCACGCGCACCTTCGCGTAGCCCGTCATCTCGGACTTGAGCAGGCCGTTGGGGTTGGGAATGCTGACCAGCACCCGCACGACGCGGCCCGGGTCGGAGGTGGTAGCTCGGGAGATCGAGTCCTCGCGCTCCGTCGCCAGGTAGTCGACCGTTCCTTCCTTCTTCTTGTTGACGACCACGGGCGCGACCGATACGACCTTGCCGGCGAAGGTCCGGTCCGGAAAGGTCCAGGCCTTCACCTTGACCCTGGCGCCCGGCTTGATCTTGCCCGTCGTCTGCTCGGGGACCTGCACCTCCGCGCGTAGCGCGCGAGAGTCCTCGACGCTCAGGATCAGATCCCCCTCGACCGCCGTCTGCCCGAGCTTGTCCTTCGGCCGCGGCGTCACGACCCGGCCGCTCGCGGAACTGCGGATCACCGTCAGATCGAGCTCCAATTTCGCGTCCTGAGCGATCGCTTCCTTCTGCCGGACCGTGGCCCGCTGCGCCTCGATCGCGTCCGGCCGGGCGCCGCTCATGACGAGGGCGAGGTTTTCCTTCGCCGCCGCGTAGAGCTTCCCGTTCACGTCCCTGTCCTGGAGTTTGGTTTCGTAGGTATTGAGGGAGACGACCTTCTCGCTGTAGAGCTTCGCGAACCGTGCGGCCTCCCGCTTCGAGTAGTAGTAGGCCGCCTCCGTGGTCGCCATCTGCTCCCGCGCCTTGGCCACGTCTTCGGGCTTGGACCCTTCCTCGATCAGACGCAGCTGCGCCCTCGCGCTCTCCAGGTCCGCTTCGGCCGCCTTCAGGTTCCGGTCGTATTCCCGGGGGTCGATTCGCGCGACCACCTGGCCCGCCTTCACCCAATCTCCCTCGGCTGCGAGGATCTCCTGGATCTTCCCCTTCACCTGCGTCCGGATTCCCTCCTGCCGCACCGGAAGGATCCGGAGATCCCCGCCCGGCTCGTAGGGATACGGGATCAGCAGGGCCAGGAGGATCACCGAGGCAATGCCCAGGCGGGTGACCCAGGCCGCCGTGGATTTCCCTTCGTTTCTTGCCAGCCATGGCAGGAAAGGCTCGAAGCGCATGAATTCCTTTCTCATGGGGAACTCGAGCGCGAAAGCCGCGGCCACCAGCACCATGGCGAGGCCCGTCACGTCGATATGCTTCACGATGTGCGGCGTCGCGAGCCAGGCGGCGCCGCCGAGAAGGAGCGAAAAATATAGGAACCAGAGCGTTCCGTAAACGCGGAATCCGATCTTCTGTCGCCGCGTGAAGGGCTCGGGATCCGGCATCCCGAAGATCCAGCTCCAGGCGGCATACCGGGCGCGCGGGCCAAGGTCGGGGATCTCCAGCCACTCGGAGAGCAGGTGGTAGGCGCGCCGCGGCATCAGCGGGTTCCAGGGGAAGAGCAGGAAGAGCGCCCAGGACAGGATGAGCCAGAACTCCCGGAGCGGCGCGGGAGGCGGCGTCAGGCTCCACATCGTGCCGGCGAAGCCGAACGCGAGCAACTCGCTCGCATAGCCCGCCCAGATCGCTCCGTAACGGCTGCGCTTGCTCGAGACGAACCTCATGTCCTCCATGCCCAGGCCGAAGTACGGGATGAACCAGTAGAACTCCAGCCGGAAGGACTTGACCCGCGCCCCCACGTTCTTGCACGCAAGGCCAGTCGCTAAGGCCTGGAAGAACATCACGCCGATAAGGACGCCCGATGCCATGAGCCACGGGAAGTCGACGAAGACGGCCCGTACGGCCTCGTCCTTGAACGCATCCCAATTCTTCAGGATGGCCGCGAGGCCCAGGAGGGTGAACGCGCCCGACGCGATCGCCACCGGGGTGGTGAAGCACCAGCCGAGCCGGGCCTCGAGCCAGGTGAAGATGGCATCGACTCCGACCCATGAGGGCGCTTCCCACATGATCCAGGTCGCAGGACCCAGGGGCTGAGGAATCGCTTCGGATTCCGCCGTGACGAGAACGCGCTGCCGGACGAGCTGCCGGATGAGGGCCTCGAACGCCTCCGGCTCGACCCCGTGGGCAAACCGGTGTTCCAGCCGCGCGCGGACTTCATCCGGAGGCGTGTGCCCGTCGAGCTGGCCGCAGATGTAGAACTCCTGCTCGCCCAGCTCGTAGGCCTCTCCGGACTCCGGATCGAGGAGGAGATAGGCCCCTTTTCGGGGACGGGGGATGATCTGCAGCCCCGAACGGAGGCACGGGAAACCGTTCGGACCCTGCGAGCCGTTGGGGCGCGCCGATCCGTTGCCGCCGTTCGGATTCTGCGATCCGTTCGGGCCCGATCCGTTCGAGGGAGATGGC
>JBGPLH010000140.1:0-8068 GCA_041486365.1 Thermodesulfobacteriota bacterium
CGCTGCCGGAGGGCGTGGAGATGGTGATGCCCGGGGACAACGTGGAGATGAAGGTGCAGTTGATCACGCCGGTGGCGGTGGACAAGGAGCTTCGGTTCGCCATTCGCGAGGGCGGACGGACCGTGGGCGCCGGCGTGGTGGCTGAAATCAGCAAGTAAGAGCGAACCCGCGCGAAGCGCGGAGCGTTCTGAAAGCAAGAGCGAACCCGCGCGAAGCGCGGAGCGTTTCAATGTGAAGGACGACCGATGCGCGACATCATCACCCTCGCCTGCCAGCAGTGCAAGCGGCGGAACTACAACACGACGAAGAACAAGAGCCGCACGCCGGACAAGCTCGAGCTGAAGAAGTTCTGCCGGTGGTGCCGCTCGCACACCGTGCACCGCGAAACGAAGTGAGTGTCCAGGCCAGTAGCTCCAACTGGTAGAGCAGCGGTCTCCAAAACCGCGGGTTGGGGGTTCGAATCCCTCCTGGCCTGCCAAGTCGAGTCAGCGGCCCCCGGCCTCCCGCATCGGCGGGAGGCCGCGGGGACCCGGGAGAAGGGCGATGCTTCCCCAGGTCGAGAAGAGCCTTCAGTTCCTCAAGGAGGTGCGCGTCGAGGCCAGGAAGGTCACCTGGCCCACCACGCGCGAGGCGATTGGGGCGACCTGGGTGGTGGTCGGTATGGTGGCGTTCATCTCATTGTTCCTGTTCGTGGTGGATTTCCTCCTGTCGAGGTTCATCAACTACGTGGTGGGTTGAGAGCGATGGACGAGAAGCTGAAAGAGGAGTCGGCGCCGGAGGAACTCGAAGCACCCGCTGAGGCCGGACAGGCCGAAGGGGAGGCGACCGAGGGGCCGGAGCCGACGGCCGAATCGGACGCCGCGCCCGAAGCTGCCGCGCATCCGACGGCGGTGGAGGAGGCGCCCGCGCAGGCCGTCCCGCCAAGCGACGCCGGCAAGAAGTGGTACATCGTCCACACCTATTCGGGCTACGAGCAGAAGGTCAAGCAATCGCTCGAGAAGCAGATCGAGAAGCTCCGCAGGAGCAAGCAGGATCGACACCGCCGGCTCGCGAACTACTTCGGCGAGATCCTGATCCCCACGGAGAACGTCGTGGAGCTGGTCAAGGGCCAGCGGCGCCAGAGCACGCGCAAGTTCTTCCCCGGCTACATCCTCGTGCAGATGGCGCTCAACGACGAGTCCTGGCACATGGTGCGCGAGACGCCGAAGATCAGCGGCTTCGTCGGCGGCACGAAGGAGCCGACGCCGATCACGGAGGAGGAGCTCGCCCGCATCCTGCGCCAGGAGAAGGAAGGGGCCGAGCGGCCGAAGCCCAAGATCCAGTTCGAGCGGGGCGAGAACGTGCGGGTGGTGACCGGGCCCTTCGCCAATTTCACCGGTGTGGTGGAGGACGTGAAGCCCGAGAAGGCCAAGGTGAAGGTGCTCGTGACCATCTTCGGTCGCGCGACCCCGGTGGAGTTGTCGTTCATCGAAGTGGAGAAGGCGTAAATGGCGAAGAAGGTGATTGCCGAGATCAAGCTGCAGTGCCCCGCGGGGGCCGCCAACCCGAGCCCGCCGGTCGGACCGGCGCTCGGGCAGCACGGCGTCAACATCATGGAGTTCTGCAAGCAGTTCAACGCGGCGACGCAGGCCCAGGAAGGGCTGATCATCCCGGTCGTGATCACGGTGTTCGCCGACCGATCCTTCACCTTCATCCTGAAGACGCCGCCCGCCTCGATCCTGCTCAAGCGCGCGGCGAAGGTCGCCAAGGGAGCGGCCGACCCCAAGCGCGACCGGGTCGGTACGGTGACGATGGCCCAGGTCCGGGAGATCGCGCAGACGAAGCTTCCCGATCTGAACTGCTACGACATCGACGCGGCCATGAAGATCGTCGCGGGCACCGCGCGGAGCATGGGTATCGCGATCGAAGGCTGAGGCAATCGGACGGGAGGCTCCGGCCCGGAGACGGGGGCCGGCGGACATCCGCAGTGACCACGTCGGGAGGGGCATTCGCCCCGCCGGTACCGACCGGGAGCAAACGATGGCGACGCACGGCAAGAAGTACCTGGAGGCGCGGAAGAAGGTCGATCCGAACAAGAAGTACGATCTGGCGGAAGCGCTCGATCTCCTCGATCAGACGCACTTCGTGAAGTTCGACGAGAACGTGGACATGGCGGTAAGGCTCGGCGTGGATCCCAAGCACGCCGATCAGATGGTGCGCGGCGCCGTCGTCCTGCCGCACGGCGTCGGCAAGGACGTGCGCGTGATCGTCTTCGCGAAGGGAGAGAAGGAAAAGGAAGCGCGCGACGCTGGCGCAGACCACGTCGGCAACGAGGATCTGATCAAGAAGATCCAGGAGGGCTGGCTCGACTTCGACAAGGCCATCGCCACGCCCGACCTCATGGCTCAGGTGGGCAAGCTCGGCAAGGTGCTCGGTCCGCGTGGCCTCATGCCGAACCCCAAGGTCGGGACCGTCACCTTCGACGTCGGTCGCGCGGTGAAGGAGCAGAAGGCGGGCAAGGTCGAGTTCAAGGTGAACAAGGACGGGATCGTCCACGCGCCGGTCGGTAAGATCTCCTTCGGCAAGGAGAAGATCCGGGACAACTTCCTCGCGGTTCTGGACGTGATCCTCAAGGCGAAGCCCGCTGCCAGCAAGGGGAACTATCTGAGGAGCATCGCTCTGTCCAACACGATGGGACCCGGCATCCGGCTGAACCCCGCGGAGCTGCAGTTGATGCTCAAGACGACCTGATTCACGAAGCAACGGCTATTCACGACTGTTCGGTCCCCGGAGAACGCGGGGGCCTACCCTGAAAGGAGGCCAGCGACCGGTCAGCACTCCCAACCAGGATCCTTGTCGGAGAACGCGGGTGGAGTGGCGCGGCACGGAATCCGTGCGGCGCCCCGTAATCGCCTCGCCGCGGCCCTGAAAAGGGCCCGGGGACGGCCCGCGGAGACGGGGTACGCCCTTCCCGGAGGAGCTTCTCCTTCGCGCGGAGCGTCCGTCTTGCCCGGTCGGATTCCGGAGGGAGAGACGGCGCGTGGCCCGAAGGAGGGATCGTGCTCAAGCGGGAGCAGAAGGAGCAGTGGGTCGCCGGGATCCACGAGAAGCTCGGTGGGGCCGAGGCGGTCTTCGTCCTCGACTACCGCGGGCTCACCGTGGCCGAGGTGAACCGGCTCCGGAAGAAGCTGCGCGAGGCGAACGGCGAGCTGCGGGTGGTGAAGAACACACTGCTCCGGCGCGCGGCGGCGGGAACGGACAGCGCGACCATGGAGGACCTCTTCACGGGGCCCACGGCGCTCGCGCTGGCGAAGACCGATCCGGTGATGCCCGCCAAGGTGCTCATCGACTTCGCGAAGGACGTACCCAGGCTCGAGTTGCGCGCGGCCGTGCTCAAGGGCCGGCGGCTCACGGTGGCCGAAATCACCCGGCTCGCCGCGCTGCCCTCCCTGATCGAGCTTCGCGCAACGTTGCTCGGCACGCTCTCGGCGCCGGCGGGGCAGCTCGTCCGGCTGCTCGCCACGCCTGGCGGCCAGCTTGCCCGCGCGATGGCGCTTCGGCGCGATCAGCTCCCGCCAGAGGGCGCGCCGCTGGAGGTCCCGCCGGAGGTCCCGAGCGAAGCGAGGGCCGACTCTTGAGCGAAGCGAGGGCCGACACAACCTGACGTGACGGCCCCCGCCTGGCACGCGGGCACCTCGAGACGACGCTCCGAGACACCAGGATCCCGAAACCCCATCCGGCGTGAGCCGGAACACCCCGGCGAAGCCGGATGCACAGGGAGGAAAGACCGATGGCCGATTTGAACCAGATCGCGGACAACCTGAGCACTCTCACGCTCCTGGAGGCGGCGGAGCTCGTGAAGATGCTCGAGGAGAAGTGGGGCGTCTCAGCGGCCGCGCCCGTGGCGGTGGCTGCCCTGGCGGCAGGCGGCGCGACCGCCGTGGAGGAGAAGACGGAGTTCGACGCCATCCTCACCGGCGCGGGCGACAAGAAGATCCAGATCATCAAGGAGGTTCGGGCGATCACGGGTCTGGGCCTGAAGGAGGCCAAGGATCTCGTCGAGGGGGCCCCGAAGCCCATCAAGACCGGCGTCACCAAGGAAGAGGCCGCGGCCATCAAGAAGAAGATCGAGGACGCCGGCGGCACGGCCGAGGTGAAGTAGGGCCCCGAGGTCCCGCGCGAAGCGCGGGCCGAGAAAAGTCTGACACGAGATCCACAGCGACGCGGGGGCGACTCCAGAAACGGTCGGGCCCGGAAAGGAGTGAGGAAACCCGCGCCGTCCACGCCGTTCATCGGCGCGGCGCGCACAACTGAATAGTCCCTCCCCGCCGGTACGGGCGCGGGTGCGACACCGTCAATGGGCGGGGTGGGACACGACCCGGGAAGTACGTTTTTCCCGGGAGACCCCGAGCAGCAACCCGAGGCCGTCCCCCGGATTCCGGGGATCGCGCATGCGGCGATCCGTGGACCAGGCGGGACCGGCCCAGAGGTCAGCCAGACGATGAATCAGTCTATCCAGGATGGGTACCGGTTTCGCCGCGATTTCGCCAAGATCCACAAGATCATCGACATCCCCAACCTCATCGAGATCCAGAAGCGTTCCTTCGAGAAGTTCCTCCAGGAGCACGTCGAGCCCGAGAAGCGGGAAGCCGTCGGGCTGCAGGCCGTGTTCAAGTCCGTCTTTCCCATCAAGGACTTCAACGAGACGGCCGAGCTGCAGTTCGTTTCCTACTCGCTGGAGGAGCCCAAGTACTCCGTCCTCGAGTGCCAGCAGCGCGGGATGACCTTCGCGGCGCCGTTCAAGGTGGTGATCCGTCTGGTCGTCTGGGACGTGAGCGAGGACAGCACCGTCTCCAACATCCGCGACGTGAAGGAGCAGGAGGTCTACTTCGGCGAGATCCCGCTGATGACCGAGAACGGTACGTTCATCATCAACGGCACCGAGCGGGTGATCGTGAGCCAGCTGCACCGCTCGCCGGGAATCTTCTACGATCACGACGCGGGGAAGACGCATTCCAGCGGCAAGCTGATCTACAGCGCCCGGATCATCCCCTACCGCGGCTCCTGGATCGACCTCGAGATCGATCACAAGGACGTGATCCAGGTCCGCATCGACCGCCGGCGCAAGATGCCCGTCAGCATCCTGCTCAAGGCGCTCGGGTATGACACCTCCGGGATCCTCGACACCTACTACAAGCGCGAGCAGATCCAGATCGAGGGGCGGAAGCTGTCCCGCACCTTCGACCCCGACACCCTTCCGGGCCAGAAGGCCTCCCGCGACGTGAAGACTCCGAAGGGGGACGTCGTGGTGAGGAAGGGGAAGAAATTCACGAAGGCCAACATCGCGCGCCTGAAGGAGGCCGGCACGAAGGAGATCCCCGTGGAGCCGGAGGACCTCGTGGACCGCGCCTGGCCCGAGGAAATCACCGACCCCGAGACGGGCGAGCTGCTCGTCGGAGCCAATGAGAAGTTCGGCGAGGAGAAGCTCGAGCTGCTGAGGCGCCACGGGATTGAGGGCTTCGACATCCTCTACATCGACGCCAACATCACGGGGACCGCGGTCCGCGAGACGTGCCTGCAGGAGAAGCTCCCGGCGATCCCGGAGAACATCCTTCGCGAGACGTCCTATCCCGAGAAGATCGCCATCGAGATGGTCGAGCTGCGGGCGCAGGTGCACGCCGGCGCGGCCGACGCCGCCATCGCCGATCGGTACTCGAAGATCGCCCAGCTCTGGCAGCAGTACCGGGACGCGGGCCCCTCGAGCGACCCGAGCACCTACCTCACGCCCGAGGTGGAAAAGGCCATGGCGTCCTTCTGCAAGCCGACGTCCGCCGGGGTGCTCAAGCCCCCGAAGGACCGCAAGGACGTCCTCAAGATCGCGCGGACCTACCATTTGATCTACAAGACCGCCTTTGGCGTCGATCTGCCGGTCCGGGACGTGCGCGGCTTCTACGGCTCGCGCCTGGAGATCTACCGCCGGATCCGGCCGGGTGACCCGCCCACGCGCGATACGCTGAACGGATTCTTCGACAACCTCTTCTTCAACCCGGAGAAGTACGATCTCTCGCGGGTGGGGCGGCTCAAGCTGAACCACAAGCTCGTGCTCGACGCGTCGCAGGACCTTGGGACGCTGACCCGCGAGGACGTCCAGGAGGTGATCCGCTACCTGATCAACCTGAAGAACGGCATCGGGCAGGTGGACGACATCGACCACCTGGGGAACCGGCGCGTCCGCGTGGTGGGCGAGCTGCTGGAGAACCAGTACCGGATCGGTCTCATGCGGATGGAACGGGCGATCAAGGAGCGGATGAGCCTGCAGGAGATCGAATCGCTCATGCCGCATGACCTGATCAACTCCAAACCGGTCTCCGCCGTGGTGAAGGAGTTCTTCGGGTCGAGCCAGCTCTCGCAGTTCATGGACCAGACGAACCCGCTCTCGGCCATCACGCACAAGCGGCGGCTGTCGGCCCTCGGGCCGGGAGGCCTCACGCGGGAGCGCGCCGGGTTCGAGGTGCGGGACGTCCACGCGACGCACTACGGCCGGATCTGCCCGATCGAGACGCCTGAAGGGCCGAACATCGGCCTGATCGCGTCGCTCTCCACCTACGCGCGGGTGAACGACTACGGCTTCATCGAGACGCCGTACCGCGTTGTGAAGAAGGCCCGGGTGACGGACGAGGTCGTGTACCTCTCGGCGCTCGAGGAGGAGGACAAGGCGATCGGCCAGGCCAACGCCGAGATCGACAAGTCCGGCCGGTTCGCCGCCGAGATGGTGAGCGCGCGTAAGTCCGGTGAGTTCGTCCTCGTGCCGGCCGAGAACATCGATCTGATGGACGTGAGCCCCAACCAGCTCGTTTCCGTGGCCGCCTCGCTGATCCCCTTTCTCGAGCATGACGACGCGAACCGGGCGCTCATGGGATCCAACATGCAGCGCCAGGCCGTGCCCCTCCTCCGGACGAGCGCGCCGCTCATCGGCACGGGCATGGAGGACGTGGTGGCCCGGGACTCCGGCGTGTGCGTGGTGGCCAAGCGGCCGGGGGTGGTGGAGAACGTGGACGCCGCGCGCATCGTGATCAAGCCCGACCCCGCGCCGGGCGAGGAGATGGCGGCGGGCGTCGACATCTACACGATGATCAAGTACCAGCGATCCAACCAGAACACCTGCATCAATCAGAAGCCGATCGTGACCGTGGGTCAGCGCATCCGCAACGGCCAGGTCATTGCCGACGGCCCCGCCACCGACATGGGCGAGCTGGCCCTCGGGCAGAACATCCTCGTCGCCTTCATGCCCTGGGGCGGCTACAACTTCGAGGACTCGATCCTGATCAGCGAGCGGGTCGTGCGGGAGGACGCGTTCACCTCGATCCACATCGAGGAGTTCGAGATCGTCGCGCGCGACACGAAGCTGGGCAAGGAGGAGATCACCCGCGACATCCCCAACGTTGGCGAGGACGCCCTGAAGGACCTCGACGAGAGCGGGATCGTGCGGATCGGCGCGGAGGTCGGCCCCAACGACATCCTCGTCGGGAAGATCACCCCGAAGGGCGAGACGCAGCTCTCGCCGGAGGAGCGCCTGCTGCGCGCGATCTTCGGCGAGAAGGCGGGTGACGTGCGCGACACGTCGTTGCGCGTGCCACCCGGCGTCGTCGGGACCGTGATCAACGCCCGGGTGTTCTCGCGCAAGGGCGTGGAGAAGGACGAGCGCGCCCGGGACATCGAGGACAAGGAGATCGAGCAGATCCTCAAGGACCAGGAGGATGAGATCAAGATCATCCGCGAGTCGGCGTACAAGAAGCTGCGCGAGCTGCTGCTCGGCCGGAAGGCGGGCGGCGCGCTCAAGGACGAGCGGAAGGGGACGGTGCTCCTGAAGAAGGGGGACCCGATCACCGAGGAGGTCCTCGCCGAGGTCCCCAAGAAGCGGTGGAAGGACATCGAGGTCCAGGACGGCGAGCGGGTGGAGGCCAAGATCAAGGAGATCATGGACTACACGAGCGAGCAGGTGGATCTCGTGAAGATGGTCTTCGAGGAGAAGATCAACCGCCTCAAGAAGGGCGACGAGCTCCCGCCGGGCGTGATCAAGATGGTCAAG
>JBGPLH010000141.1:0-8036 GCA_041486365.1 Thermodesulfobacteriota bacterium
CGCGGCCCTCTCCGTCTCACTCCCCCGGAACCGTCTGAACTCCCCGGCGGGGGAGGAGCAATTGGCCATCTTCATGCGCGAGGCGGCGGACCGTTTGTCTCGCCGCCTGGGGTTCCGGGACCCCGCAGAGGACGCCTGATCCCCCATCTCCGACCCCCGTGCCCGGGCCTTGGCCCGGGCTTTTTTTTCTTGTGGCATTGGCCCTTGACAGGCCCGGGGCCCTTGGCTACGGTCCGCGTGAATGAATGGTCATTCATTGCACTGAGGGCGGGCAATGGTGGCGGCCGAGGGGGCACCCCGGCCGCACCGTGACCCGCCAAGGCCCCAGGGCCGGCCGGGAGGTTCTCCCCGGACCGGCAGGGCGCCGGAGGTCCCCTCACGATGGCTCCCCGCCGACTGGACAAGCGCGCGAAGATCCTTCGGTCCGCGACGAAGGTCTTTGCGCGCAATGGGTTCTACCACTCCAAGGTTTCCGAGATCGCCCGGGAAGCGGGCGTCGCCGACGGGACCATCTACCTCTATTTCAAGAACAAGGAAGACATCCTTATTTCGATCTTCGAGGAGAGCATGGACGAGATCCTCCGGCTCACCCGCGAGGAGATCGGGACGCATCAGGATGCCCTCTCCAAGCTCCGCCGGTTCGTGCGCCTGCACATGACGCTCATGGAGAAGAACCCCCGCCTCGCGGAGGTGATCCAGGTCGAGCTCCGGCAGAGCAGCAAGTTCATGAAGGAATACAAGAACGTGAAGTTCCTCGAATACCTCCAGTTCATCGCGGAGGTGATCGAGCAGGGGCAGCGGGAGGGGCTGATTCACAAGGAGGTCTCGCCCGCGATCTTCAAGCGGATGTTGTTCGGGGCGCTGGACGAGCTGGCGCTCCAGTGGGTGCTCTCCAAGAAGCGCTACTCGTTGACATCGATGGCGGATCAGGTGACGGACATCTTCGTGAACGGCATCGCGGTGAGCACCGCCGCCAATGGTGTATCGGCGACGGACGGGGTGGTCATCTAGGCGCCCGGCCCCGCGTCCCGGACCAGACCCCCCCGGGGGGAACAGAGGGAGGCAACATGGACTTCAGGCTGACCGACGAGCAGCTCGCGCTGCAGCAGACGGTGCGCAAATTCGCGCAGACGGAAATGGTGCCCCAGGCAGCGCACTACGACCAGACGGGCGAGTTCCCGCGATCCATCATCGAGAGCGCGTGGAAGGTGGGGCTCCTGAACGAGTCGATCCCCGCCGAGTACGGCGGGCTCGGGCTGGACGGCGTGAGCGCCTGCGTCCTCACGGAGGAGCTGGCGGCCGGCTGCGCGGGCATGACGACTTCGATGATGGTGAACACGCTCGGCCAGACCCCGATCCTCGTGAGCGGGACGAAGGAGCAGATCGAGAAGTGGATCGTGCCCTTCACCAAGGAGTTCCGCTTCAGCTCCTTCTGCCTCACCGAGCCCTCCAGCGGCTCAGACGTGGCCAATATGAGCACGACGGCAAAGAAGGTCGGCGACAAGTACGTGCTGAACGGCCGCAAGTGCTTCATCACGAACGGCGGGGTGGCCGACCTCTTCTCGGTGTTCGCCACGCTCGATCCCGTGAAGGGCCACAGGGGAATCTGCGCGTTCATCGTGCCGGCGGACACGCCCGGCGTGTCGGCGGGCAAGAAGGAAGACAAGATGGGTCAGCGCGCCTCGAACACGACGGACGTGATCTTCGAGGACGCAGCGATCCCAGCAGAGAACCTCCTCGGCAGAGAGGGTGAGGGCTTCAAGATCGCCATGAAGACCCTCGACCGGACCCGCCCGGCCATCGGCGCCCTGGCCGTGGGGCTGGCGCGGAGCGCCTACGAGCACTCGGTGCGCTACGCCCGCGAGCGGCACGCCTTCGGCATGCCGATTGCGATGTTTCAGGCCATCCAGTTCATGATCGCCGACATGGCCAAGGACATCGAGGCGGCCCGGCTCCTGACCTACCAGGCGGCCTGGATGATCGATCAGGGGATGAACGCATCGAAGTACTCCGCTTTTGCGAAGTGCTTCGCGACGGACGCGGCCATGCGCGTCACGACGGACGCCGTGCAGATCTTCGGCGGCTACGGTTACTCGAAGGAGTACCCCGTCGAGAAGCTCATGCGCGACGCGAAGCTGCTGCAGATATACGAGGGGACCAATCAGATCCAGCGGATGGTGATCGCCCGGGAGGTGTTCAAGGAGTCGCAGTGATCCCCGGGCCCGCGCCATCGGAACGGGCTCCTCAGGGCATGACCACCCAGCGACGCGGCCCTTCGGCCGCGCATCGGAGGCGGCGGTGAAGATCGTGGTGATCATCAAGCAGGTCCCGGACACGGAGACCAAGATCAAGGTCAAGGCCGACGGCTCCGGCATCGAGACGGACGGGATCAAGTACGTGGTCAGCCCCTACGACGAGTTCGCCATCGAGGAGGGGCTGCGGCTGAAGGAGAAGCTGGCCGACGACAGCACGGTGACCGTGGTGTCCGTGGGCCCCGAGCGGACGATCGAGTCGATCCGAACGGCGCTTGCCATGGGCGCGGACGACGCGATCCATGTGAACGACCCGGCCCTGGAGGGAGGCGACAGTCTGGCCACCGCGCGGGTGATGGCCAAGGCGATCAAGGACCACGGTTTCGACATCGTCTTCGCGGGAAAGCAGGCGATCGATCTCGACCAGGCGCAGGTGGGCCCGGCCGTGGCGGAGCTTCTCGACATCCCCCAGGTGAACGTCGTGGCGAAGTTCGAGCTCGCGGCGGACAAGACGAAGGCCACGGTGAGCCGGCGCATCGAGGGCGCCGATGAACTGATCGAAGTCTCGCTCCCCGCGCTTCTGACCTGTGAGAAGGGGCTCAACGAGCCGCGGTACGCCTCGCTCCCCGGGATCATGAAGGCCAAGAAGAAGCCCGTGAAGCAGGTCGACCTGGCGGCACTGGGCTTTAACGCGTCCGAGGTGGGCGCGGCCGGGTCCCACGTCAAGATACTGAAGTGGCTCCCGCTCCCCGAACGGCAGGCCGGGAAGATCCTCAAGGGAATGGAGACGCAGGCGGCGGTGAAGGAGCTGGTGCGGCTGCTTCGCGAGGAAGCCAAGGTCATCTGATCCGGGGCTCCCGGCGCGGGGGCCTGTCCTGGAAGGAGAGACGAACATGGCCAACGAAGTCCTGGTTCTCGCCGAGCAGCGCGCCGGGAACCTGAAGAAGATCTCACTGGAGCTGATGGGTATCGGCGCCGAGCTCGCCGCGAAACTCGGCGCGGACCTCACGGCGGTGGTGATCGGCAACGGCGTGGAGGGGCTCGCCAAGGCGCTCGGCGCGGCGGGCGCCAAGAAGGTCTACGTCGGCGAGACGGGCGAGAAGTACTACAACACCGAGATCTACACGCAGGCCGTTTCCGATCTGATCAAACAGACGCAGCCGTCGGTGGTCCTGGCGGGCGCCACGGCGCTGGGCAGGGATCTCACGGCCCGCGTCGCGGCCCGGGTGGGCGCGGGGCTGGCCACGGACTGCACGGAGCTCCGGATCGAGAACGGCAAGCTCGTGATGCGCCGTCCGGTCTATTCCGGGAAGGCGTACATCGAGCTGGAGTCGACGGCGCCCGTCGCCATCGCGAGCGTGCGTCCGAACACCTACGGCCCGGCGGCGCAGGATGCCTCCCGCTCGGCCGAGGTGGTTAAGATCGATGTGAAGGCCGTGACGCCGCGCGCGGTGGTGAAGGAGATCGTGAAGACCGCCGGCGACAAGCCGGACCTCACCGAGGCCGAGATCATCGTCTCCGGCGGGCGCGCGATGAAGGCGGCGGAGAACTTCAAGATCCTGCACGAGATGGCGGACGTCATCGGCGCCACGGTGGGCGCCAGCCGCGCGGCGGTCGACTCCGGCTATGCTCCCCACAGCATGCAGGTGGGCCAGACGGGCAAGGTGGTGAACCCGAAGCTGTACTTCGCGGTGGGCATCTCCGGCGCGATCCAGCACCTGGCCGGGATGCGCACCTCCAAGGTGATCGTGGCGATCAACAAGGATCCCGACGCCCCGATCTTCCAGAAGGCCGACTACGGGATCGTGGACGACCTGTACACCGTCGTCCCGTTGCTCACGCAGGAGTTCAAGAAACTGCTCGCGGAGTGACCGTCGCGGCCACGAGGCACGGGCCGGGCGCAGGAGATCGACATGGCGGACGAACGCGAAAGCATGGAAGTCGACGTCCTGATCGTGGGCGCGGGCCCGTCGGGACTGGCGACCGCCTACCACCTGAAGCAGGCGGTGAAGCGGCACGATGAGGCCGTGGAGCACGCCGGCGTCGGAACGAAGATCGGAGATCTCTCGGTTGCCGTCATCGAGAAGGCGAGCGAGGTCGGCGCGCACATGATGTCAGGCGCCGTGATGGACCCTGTCGGGATGAACGAGCTGATGCCCGACTGGCTCTCGAAGGATCCCCCCCTCGAGAGCGTGGTGAAGAAGGAGGCGGTGTACCATCTGACGGAGAAGGGCGGGATCAAGCTGCCCGTCATCCCGCCACCGCTCCAGAACCACGGCAATTACATCATCGCCCTCTCGAAGTTCATTCGCTGGCTGGGCCCGATCGTGGAGGCGGAGGGGGTGGATCTCTTCTGCGGCTTCCCCGGCGTGGAGGTCCTTTACGAGGGAAACCAGGTGGTGGGCGTCCGCACCGGTGACAAGGGAATCGCCCCCGACGGATCCCGGCGATCGAACTACGAGCCCGGGATCGATCTCAGGGCGAAGGTCACCGTGTTCGCGGAAGGCGTGCGCGGGAACCTCGCCAAGCCGATGATCCGCAAGCTCGGCCTCGAGGGGCGGCACCCGATGACCTTCGAGACCGGCGTCAAGGAGATCTTCGAGATGCCGGAAGGGCGCGCGGACCCCGGTTTCGTGATCCACACTTCCGGTTACCCGGCCCGCAAGGACGCCACGGGCGGATCCTTCATCTACCACCTTCAGAACAACCTGATCGCGGTGGGCTACGTCGTGTACCTCGATTACCGCGATCCGTTCCTCGAGCCGCACACCGAGTACCAGAAGTTCAAGAACCACCCGATCGTGAAGAAGATGATCGAGGGCGGGAAGCCCGCGTTTTACGGCGCCAAGGCCCTCGCGTCGGGCGGCTACTACGCGATGCCTCAGCTCTCCTTCGACGGCGGGATGTTCGTCGGCGAGGACGCCGGGTTCCTGAACAACATGCGCCTCAAGGGAATTCACCTCGGCATCAAGAGCGGCATGCTCGCGGCCGAGACGATCGTGCAGGCCCTGGAGAAGGGTGACTTCTCCCGCGAGACCCTCAAGTCCTATGACGCGCGCGTCGAGCGGTCCTGGGCCGGCAAGGAGATGTACCGCACCCGGAACTTCACCGCCGCGATGTCCAGGGGCTTCCCCTTCCCCGCCGCGATCCACCTCGCGGCGCAGGAAGCCACCGGCGGCCGCGGCCTGATCGATCCGCTGCCGGTGCACGGGACGGACGCGCATTCGCTCGCGACCGTGGTCGAGTACTACAAGGACCCGAACGCGATGCCCACGCGACCGAAGTACGACGGCAAGTGGGTGCTCGACAAGGTGAGCGACGTCTACATCTCGGGGACGATCCACGAGGAGAAGCAGCCGGCGCACCTCAAGATCGGCGACCGAAACCTCTGCCAGGAGTGCTGGACGAAGTTCCGCAGCCCCTGTAACCGCTTCTGTCCGGCGGATGTGTACGAAATGGTGATGGACGAGGGCGCGCAGAAGCGGGACCTTCAGATCCGGTTTTCAAACTGCGTGCACTGCAAGACCTGCGACATCAAGTGCCCCTACGACAACATCACCTGGACGCCGCCGGAGGGCGGAGGCGGGCCGAACTACACGTATCAATAGCGAGGCTGTGCCACGGATGATCGCGGGGAGGGCCGGCGACGGTTCTCCCCGCGCGTTTTTCGGACCTGCACGACCTTGAAAATCCCCGGCGGCCGGTTCAATCTGGCTGTGGGCGCCCCCATGAATCACCACTGCCGGGGAGGAGACTCTCGGCCCCCCGCGGAGCAGGATTCACGATGAAACGCACCGATACCTATTTCATTTCCAATGGCGCCCGCTGCGCCGCCTGGATCTGGGAGCCCGACGGCCCGGGGCCGCACGCCGCCGTGCTGCTGTGCCACGGCTTCGGAGCGATCAAGGAGGCGCGCCTGGACGCCTACGGTGACCGGTTCGCCCAGGCGGGCTTCGCCGTGCTGGCCTTCGATTACCGCCACTTCGGCGGGAGCGAGGGGGAGCCGCGGCACTTCGGATCGGTGAGGCGCCAGCTCGAGGACATCGCGGCCGCGCTCGCCCATCTCCGCGCACAGCCCGAGGTCGATCCGGATCGCGTGGGGCTCTGGGGAACGTCCTTCGGCGGGGCGCACGTGCTCGTCACGGCTTCGCGCGATCCGCGCGTGGCGGCGGTGATCGCGCAGTGCCCCTTCATGGATGGATTGGACAACCTCGCGAAGACGGAGCCGACCTATGGTCTGCTCCTCCCGCCCCTGGCGCTCTACGATGTCCTGCGGCGCGCCGTCGGCGCTCAGCCCTTCTACCTTCCGATCGTCGGTCCCCCGGGTTCGATGGCGGCCATGCACGGTCCCGACGATGAGCCGGGATACCTCGCGCTCATGCCGAAGGCGCCCATTCCCTGGGAGAACCGGATCAACGCGGCCATGGTACTTCGCGCGGGTTTCTACCGTCCCGTCCGCCACGCGCCGAAAGTGCGCTGTCCGGTCCTCTTCTGCGTGTGTGACGGGGACACGGTCGTGCGACCGGAATCCTCCTTCGAGGCGGCGAGGCGGGCGCCGCGCGCGGAGGTGCGGCACTATCCGTGCGGGCACTTCGGCATCTATGTCGGGGAGCTGTTCGAGCGGGCCGTGGGCGATCAGATCGACTTCTTCACCACTCACCTCGCGAAGCCGCCGGAGGTTCGGGCCGCCCGCGCGGCCGGGTGATCCCTCACCGCTCATGCCGGAGGAGATTCGTTCGTGTCCATGCCGGAGTGCCAGGCCGCGGAGCTCGATCGGAACGTGATCGAGAAGGATATCGCGGCTATTCGTGAGACCGGGTACGTCCTCATCCCGAGCCTGCTCCCCCCGGAGCTCGTCGCACGGATGCGCGAAGCGCTCCGCGCACACCTGCGGCGGGAGTACCTCGGGCGGAACAACTTCGAGGGGCACGAGACCGAGCGGGTGTACTCGCTCGTCGCGGTCCACGAGATCTTCGCCGATCTCGTGGAGCACCCGCGCATCCTGGCGATCTGCGATCGCCTCCTGGAGCCCAACTACCTCCTCACCGCCTCCCAGGCCATCCACATCCACCCCGGTGAGACGCCCCAACCCTTTCATACGGACGACGCCTTCTATCGCATCCCGCGCCCCCGACACGCGGTGAGCGTGAGCACGATCTGGGCGATCGACGATTTCACGGAGGAGAACGGCGCCACGCAGATCGTGCCCGGGAGCCACGGGTGGGACGATCCCGAGATCCTGGAGCAGCTCAAGGGGATCGACTTCAGCACCCAGCCCGGCGGCGAGCCGCGTCCGGCGTCCGCCGACCCGCTGGATGAGAAGATCCGCAACAAGGTTTGCGACGTGACGATGCCGTCGGGTTCGGTGATCGTGTTCCTCGGGACGCTGCTCCACCGCGGCGGTGAGAACCGGAGCACGCGGCCGCGCCTGGCGCTCTCCAACCAGTACTGCGAGCCCTGGGCGCGACCCCAGGAGAACTACTTCCTGTCGATCCCGAAGGCGCAGGTCCAGGAGATGTCCGAGCGGGTCCAGGCCCTGCTCGGCTACAGCGTCCATCCCCCGTTCATGGGGCACGCGAAGGGGTACCATCCTCGACGGTTCCTCGAGGCGGAAGACTCGTGAAGGAGATCGACAGATGACGAAGATCGCGAACCCCGCCTTTCCTGATCGCGCCGACAGCGTGCTCTTGCTCGTGGACTTCCAGGAGCGGCTCATGAAGGCGATGCCCGAGGAGCCACGGGAGCGGATGCTGCGGAACGCGAGGATCCTCATCCAGGCGGCAG
>JBGPLH010000142.1:0-7994 GCA_041486365.1 Thermodesulfobacteriota bacterium
CTACGATCCGCACTTCCCCTATTCGCCGCCCGAGTCCTACGCCATGAAGTGGATCGATCCGGCCATGGCGAAGCGCTTCCCCTACCACGCCTTCGTCGGCGACACGCTCTGGAACCTCGTATCCGAGTACAAGATCGGCACGCGGAAGTCGCCCGCGGAGATCGCCTACGTGCGGGCGGCCTACGACGGGGAGGTGCTCTACACGGACGCGCAGGTCGGACGCCTGCTCCGGTACGTGCGCGCCATGGGGCTCGACCGGAACACCGTGGTCGTCTTCGTGGCCGATCACGGCGAGCAGTTCTACGAGCACGGGGAGCGGCTCCACTCGAAGACGCTCTACAACGAGGAGATCCACGTCCCGCTGATCATCCGCGCGCCGGGCCTCGCCCCGCGCGTGGTGAAGCGCCGCGTGCGCTCGCTCGATCTGCTCCCGACGCTCGCCGAGCTGGCCGATCTCAGGCCCCGCCTGGAGGGAACGCCGGCCGGCGGCATGCTGTCGCGCCAGGCGATGGGCGTGTCCCTCGTCCCGCTCCTGGCGGGAGGCGATCTGCCGGCGGCCCACGGGGACGAGGCCTTCGCGTCCGTGGACATCGACGGTGTCGTGAAGGAGGCCTACTTCAGCGGCCCCTGGAAGCTCATCGAGAACAGGAAGCGGGGGGACGCGCTGCCGCGTCCGCCCCTGGAGCTCTATCAAATAGATCAGGACCCGCGCGAGCGCCGCGACGAGGCAACCGCCGAGCGCGCCACGCGGGACCGGATGGCGGGCGCGGCGGCCGCGGCCGGGAAGACCATGGCGTCCCGCGCCGTGCGGAACGTGGAGCGCAAGGCGCTCGGCGCTTCGCAGACGGAGAAGCTCAAGGCGCTCGGTTACATCAACCAGTAGCGGTCCGTGGAAGGCATGCGATCGCCCGAGACGATCGGCTCAGGCCGCTCCCGACCCACCCCCGAGGCGGCGACTCGATGAACGCGCCGGCCATGCCGCCCTACGCCCGCCGGTGGCGGGGCCGCGAGCGCTACCTCCTCCGCAGCCGCGTGATCGATCCGGTCACCGCGGCCACGCTCGGCTCCCTCGCGCGAATGCTCCGCCGGCCTGCCGCTCCCCTCGACCTGTCGGACCCTCGGACGGTCGTGCGTGTCCTCGTCGTTCATCGCATGCGGATCGGCGATGCGGTGGTGATCACGCCGCTCCTGCGCGCGTTGCGCGCCCGCTTCCAGGAGGCCGAGCTGGTCCTCGCCGTGAGCCCGCTCGTCGAGGCGCTCTTTCGCCGGGACCGATGCATCGACCGGCTGCTCGTCGTCGCGCTCCGGCCGGGGGAACACCCTCGGGATCTGGCGGCGCGCGTGGGGGTGGAGGCGGGTCGCGCGGATCTCGCCTTCGTGCTCGACTTCACGGCGCTGAGCGCCCGGATCGCGACCCGCTCGGGGGCGGTCGCCCGCATTGGCTACGACGATCACGGGCGCGGCTGGCGGCTCACCCACAGGCTTCCCTGGCCTTCCGAGTGGAACCGGGCGACGGCGGACTATCCGGCGGACGCCGCGCCGCGCCACCAGGCGGAGCGCTGGCTCGCGCTCGGCGCGGTAGTGGGTGCCGCGACCGGCGACGCGCGGCCCGCGCTCGAGGCCGACCGCTCGCAGCGGTGGGCTGATCTGCTCCCGGGCTCCGGGATCCCCGAGGACGCGCGCGTCCTGCTCGTCCATCCGGGGAGCGATTCGTCCTATCGCTGGCGCCCGGAGCGCTGGGCGGAGGCGGCGGAGCGTGTCGCGGACCGGCACGCGCTGCGCGTGGTCCTGTCGGGAGGGCCCGCCGACGGGCCGATCGTGGACGCGGTGCGGCGCGCGATGAATCGGCCGGCGCCGGACATCGTGGGGCGGGGCCTCGCGACGGCCGTGGACGTGGCGGCGCGCGCCGCTCTCGTGCTGGCGGTCGACACGAACCTCTCCCACATCGCCTCCGCCGTGGGCACGCCCGTGGTCACGCTCTTCGGCCCCGGCGATCCGGCGATCTGGCGTCCCCTGGGCGAGGAGAGCCGCGTGGTACGCGACCCCGAGGGCCGGTGCGGCGGGTGCAAGCTCCCGCGATGTCCGCTGGCGGAGCACCTGTGCATGGACGGGATCGGCGTGGACGACGTGATCCGCGCGGTGGAATCCATCCTTTCGCCGATCGGTCCTTTCCCCACCGGAGAGTCCGGGCGGAGCGAGGGCCGATCATGATCAGAGACCGCAGGTGAAGATCCTCTATCTCGCCAACGAGGAGATCCCGGGGCGCATGGGCGGGAGCGTGCACGCCTGGGAGGTGGCGCGGGGACTCGCGGCGCGCGGCCACGAGGTCACCGTGCTCGTCGACCGGGCGCCCGGGCAGCCGGCGGAGGAGCGGATCGAGGGGGTCCGGATCGCGCGCGCGGGACTGCGACTGCGCGGGCGGATGATCCCGCTGCGGGGGCTGCCCGCGGCGATGCGGCTCGCGCGGGACGCGGACCTGATCATGGAGCGGCACATCACGCCGGGGGGTGCGGGCGCGGTGATCGCGCGGATGCGCGGCATCCCCCTCGTGCTGGAGGTGAACAGTCCCCACGTCGAGGAGCTCCTGTGGCGCATGGACATCCGCTCGCGGCTTCTCCGGCGCGTGCTTCGCGCCTGGGTGGACTGGCAGTTCCGCGCCTGCCGGCTCGTCGTGGCGCCCCGGGCGAGCATCGTGCCGCCCTGCGCGCGGGATCGCGTGGCGGTGCGCGGCTGGGGAGTGGACGCGGAGCGCTTCGGGCCCGAGGCCGCGAACACGCCCGCGGCCGCCGCCTTCTGCGCGCGGCATGGTCTCGCGGGCCGCGTGCCGGTCCTCTTCGCGGGATCCTTCCGGGCCTGGCACGGCGCGCGCGATCTCCCGGAGATCGCCCGGCGCACGCTGGCGCGCTCTCCGAGGGTGAAATTCGTGCTCCTGGGGGAAGGGGATCTGCTCGAGGAGGTTCGCGCCGGGATCGAGGCGCAGGGGCTTTCCAAGGACGTGGCCATCGCCGGATCGATTCCCCATGGGGACATGCCGGCCGCCGTCGCGTCCTGCGCCATCGGGATCGCGCCCTACGACACGGACGCCTACCCGCCGCTGGCGCGCTTCGGCTTCTTCTGGTCGCCGCTCAAGATCTTCGAGTACATGGCCTGCGGCCTTCCCGTGGTGCTCTTCGCCTACGAGGGGCTGCGGGAGCTTGTGGGGGAGGCCGAACGGGGCCTGGCCGTCGTGCCGCGGGATCTGGATGCCTTCGCCGGGGCCATCGCGATGCTCGCGGGGGACGGCGAGGGGCGGCGCCGGATGGGAGCACAGGCGCGGGCCTGGGTGCTGCGGGATCACACCTGGCGTGATCACGTGGCGTGGCTCGAGGCGCGACTCCTGGAGGTGGCGGGCATCCGGGCGGCGGAGAGCGCGCGATGAAGACGATCCTTCTGGATGCCCGCGCGATCGCGTCTCCGCCCCACGGGATCGCGCGCTACGGCTGGAGCCTGATCCAGGCCTATGCCTCCGATCCCGGTCCCTTCCGCTTCCACGTGATCTTCGGGCCGGGGCCGCTCCCCGGGACCTTCGAGCCGCCGCCGCACATGACGGTCGAGCGGGTCGCCGTGGCGCCCTACGGCGTCGCGGAGCAGCTTCGCATGCCCGCCGTGCTGCGAAGGGTGCGCTGCGATCTCAATCACACGCTCACCTACACGGCGCCGCTCGCGCAGCGCCACCCGCTCGTGCTCTCGATCTTCGATCTCATCCACCTGCGCTATCCCGAGGAGTACTCACGGATCCATCCGATCTACTATCGGCTCGTCGTGCGCCCCCTCGTGCGCCGTGCCCGCGCCGTGGTGACGCTCTCGGAGGCGAGCCGGCGCGACCTGGTCGCGCTCCTGGGCGCCGACCCGGCGCGCGTTCACGTGACGCCGCTGGCCGCCGACCCACGTTTCGCGCCGCAGCCGCCGGAGGTGGTCGCCCGCCTGCGCGCCGCGCACGATCTCGCGGCACCGTACCTGTTGCACCTCTCGAACTACCGCCGCCACAAGAACGCGGAGGGGATCGCCCGCGCCTTCGCCCACCTGCGCAAGGAGGGGGTCGGGGCCTCGCTGGTGCTGGCGGGAAACCCGCCCGAGACCTTCCGGGCGTGGCTCGAGCGCGAAGGTCTCGGCGACGGGGTCCGGGTGCTCGGGCACGTGGACGACGCAGATCTCCCGGCGCTGTACGCGGGCGCCCGGGCTTTCGTCTTCCCGTCGCGCTGCGAGGGGTTCGGGCTGCCGCCGCTGGAGGCGATGGCCTGCGGCACGCCGGCGATCGTCTCCAATGTCTCCTCGCTGCCGGAGGTGGTCGGGAATGCCGCGCTCACGGTCGATCCGGAGGACCCGGGGGCAATCGCGCGGGCCATGGCCGCGCTGCTCTCGAACGACGCCCTCCACGCCGATCTCTCGACGCGGGGCAGGGCGCGCGCGGCCCTGTTCTCCTGGGAGCGCGTGGCCCGGGAGACGCGGGCGGTCTACGCGCGGACTCTCGGGGCGGAGGCGTTGCGCCGATAGATTCGGAAAGGTTGCGCCGGAGCCCGCGGGGCGGCTACAATCCGGAACCCGAACGATCGGTTCTCCGGATGGCCGCGGCCCGGCGCCCGGTCCGAGTCCCCCCGAAAGAGAGGCTGTCATGCGCAGGCGGTTCATCGGGATCCTGGTAGCGGCGCTCGTCTCGGCGGCCATGCTGCTCGCGGCGGGGCGGGCCGCCGCCTCCGAGTACGATCGCGACGAGGCGGGTAACCCCGTGCGGGTGGCCGGCACGCTGGCCTATCCCGCCGGGTTCATCTACGAGTTCCTCTGGCTCAAGCCCGTGCACTGGTTCGGCAGGAAGACGCCGTTCCGGCAGGTCTTCGGATCGGACACGTTCGACGAAGCCTACGAGCAGTAGGTCCGAAGTCCTTTCCCCGCGCGCCATCCGTTTCCCCGGATCCTCCGGGACGTGGGCGCGCCCTCGCGGCCGGAGACGCCGTGCGCGCGGGCGCGGGGAACGTGAGGCCCCATGCTTCCGGCGCGAACCCTTCGTGACCAGGTAGATCGGCGCGCGCTCCTCGAACTGACCCGTTCCCTCGTCCGCATTCCCACCGAGAACCCACCCGGCGATGAACGGCGCGCCCTCGTGTTCCTCGAGCCGCGCCTGCGGGCGATGGGATTCCGCGTCACGCGCATCCTGTCGCCGAAGGGGCGCTGGAACCTCCTCGCCGAGCGGAGCTTCGGCCCCGCGCGCCGGGGGGCAAAGCCTCGAACCTTTCTTTTCAACGGCCACATTGACGTTGTTCCCCGCGGGGACGAGCGCGCGTGGACCCACCCTCCCTTCGCGGCCCGCGTCCTGCGCGGCCGCCTCTACGGGCGCGGCGCCGCCGACATGAAGGGCGGCGTGGCGGCGTTCCTCGAGGCGGTGGCGACGCTCCTGCGTGCGGGCGTCCGCTCGCCCCACCGCGTGGCGATCCATCTCGTGAGCGACGAGGAGTCGCTGGGCGTGGAAGGGACCGGGTTCCTCACGCGGACGGGGAGAGTGCGGGCCGACCTGGCCGTGGTCGGTGAGCCGACGAACCTCGTGCCGGCCCTCGCGGCGAAGGGCACGCTGCGCGGCACGATTCACGTGAAGGGTCGCGCCGCCCACGCCGCGACCCCCGGGCGGGGCGTGAACGCCATCGTGCTGGCGTCGCACCTTGTCGAGCGGCTGGCCGCCCACAAGTTCCAGGCCGAGCACGATCTCCTCGGCCGCCCGACCCTCACGGTGAGCCTGATCCGCGGCGGGATCCGCCACAACGTCGTTCCCCCTTCGTGCACCATCGAGTTCGATCGCCGGATCGTCCCCGGGGAGAAGCCCGCCGCCGTCCGCCGCGAGATCGCGCGGATCCTCTCGGAGGTCCGGCGTGCCCATCCCCGGTTCCGCGCCACCATCGACTTCGGCCTCTTCGCCCCCCCCTCCGAGATCCCGGCGGACACGGAGGTGGTGCGGCTCGCGGACGCCGCGATCCGGGAGCTCGAGGGACGCCGCGCGCGGCACGGCGCGCTGCCGGGAACCACCGACGCGCGGTATCTCATCGGCGACGCCGGCATCCCGACGCTGATCCTCGGTCCGGGCGACATCGCGCAGGCGCACGGGGCGGACGAGTTCGTCCGCGTGGAGGACCTGCACCGGGCGGCGGCGATCTACGCGGGCATGCTGGCGCGGTTCCTGGGCGCGCCGTGACGGCCGCCATCGCCCTGCACGGCGGCGCGGGCGGCGCCGATCAGGAGGAAGGGGATCAGCGCATGCGCGTGCTCGCGGCGGCGCGGGACGCGGGGGTCGCGGTTCTCGCACGTGGCGGCGGCGCGGTCGACGCGGTGACGGAAGCGGTCTGCGTCCTGGAGGACGCGCCGCTTTTCAACGCGGGGACCGGTTCGGTGCTCACCTGGGACGGGGCGATCGAGATGGACGCTTCGATCATGACCGAGGGTGACGCCTTCGGGGGCGTGGGCGCGGTGCGCGACCTGCGGTACCCCGTGCGCGCCGCGCGGGCCGTGATGGAGGAAACCGAGCACTGGCTCCTCGTGGGGGAGGGAGCGCTCGCGCTCGCGCGGGCGCACGCCTGGGGTGTCCCCTGGGATCCGGAGACCCCCGCGCGGCGCGCGCGCTGGCGCGCGCTCCGAGACGAGGTCCTCCGGGCGGCGCGCGATGCGGGCGGCCCCGCGGATCCGGCGCTCGCGCACCGCGAGCGTCTCGTCGCATTCGTGAAGGCGCACCCGCAGGTGGCCGGGACCCCGGGGACCGTCGGGGCCGTGGCGCTCGATCGGGAGGGACGCGCCGCCGCGGCCACGAGCACCGGCGGGATCTGGCTCAAGCTCGCCGGCCGCGTGGGCGACAGCGCACTCCCCGGGGCGGGGACCTTCGTCGGTCCCGGCGGCGCCGTGTCGGCGACGGGACACGGCGAGGCGATCCTTCGCGTGCAGCTCGCGCGCCGCGCGGAATACCTCCTTCGGACGATGGACGCGCCCGCCGCGGCGGCACATGCCATCGCGGAGGCGACCGCCGCGGGGTGCGACGCCGGCCTCGTCGCGGTGGACCGCCGGGGCGGCACGGGGTTCGCCTTCAACACGGCCGCGATGCCCGTCGAGGCGGGACGTGTCTAGCCGCCGCCGGTTGCCCCGGCCGGTGCGGCATCTCTTCAAGCGGATCAAGAACGACTGCCTCTACGGCGGATTCAGCGCCGTCCTCGCCCTGTTCCGCGCGCTCCCCCTGCAGGCAGGCCTCCGCCTCGGCGCGGCGATCGGGATCGTGGCCTACTACGTCCTCTGGCCGGATAGGCGCCGCGCCCTGGAGCACCTCGCAATCGCCTTTGGCGACGAGAAGCCGGAGGCCGAGCGCCGCCGCATCGCGCGCGCGTGCTTCTCCCACCTCGGGATGTGCTTCGTCGAGTTCGTGAACCTGGAGCGGATGAGGGACCGGCTCGACACCTACGTGGCGCTGGAGGATCGGGCCGTGATCGACGCGTGCCTCGCGCGCGGCAAGGGGCTGATCTGGGTGACCGGACACCTCGGGAACTGGGAGATCCTCGCTTCCTACATGGGGTGCCACGAGCGCTACAAGGTGAACGCCGTCTCCCGCGCCGCCTACGATCGGCGGATGCAGGAGCGGCTGGTCCGGCTTCGCGCGGCGAACGGCGTGCGCAGCATCGAGCGAGGCGATGCGCGCGCGACGCGGGAGTTGATCGGCGTGTTCCGGCGCAACGAGGTGCTGGCGATGCTGATCGACCAGGATACGAAGGTGCAGGGCGTGTTCGTGGACTTCTTCGGGCGGCCCGCGTGGACGCCGGTGGCCGCCGCCGCGCTCGCCTACAAGATGGACGCGCCCGTCATCGTCGGGTTCATCGAGCGCCTGCCGGAGGTCTCGCGCGAAGCGCGAGCCGACAAGAACCTGCCGGAGGTCTCGCGCGAAGCGCGAGCCGACAAGAACCTGCCGGAGGTCTCGCGCGAAGCGCGAGCCGACA
>JBGPLH010000143.1:0-7993 GCA_041486365.1 Thermodesulfobacteriota bacterium
CGAGCGCACCTCCGGCGCGGGGCCGCGCGGCGAGCCGCGCGCCCTCATCGGTCCCCCGGGCTCCCGCGCGATCGCGGTACCGGGGTGGCGCGCGGGGGACAGGCCCGCCCGGCCCCGCGGCGCCCGCGTCGAGGTGCGGCGCGGGGGTTGATCCCGCGATGGGCGGCGGGGAACGCGCGGACACACCCGGAAAAGATAAGACCCGGCTCACGCCGGGTTTTTCGATTGTGTGCCGAGCACGATCGCCAAGTTGGGGGCGAGAATCCCCTACCCAACCTGATGGAGGCAAGGATCCATCGGCGCAAGGGTAGGTCAGCCATCAAGCCATATCGTTATTGAGCGGTTTCTCCGGCACGGATACCCAGGGAGGAGAGGTAGTTCAGAACAGGCTCAGAGGAGTAGAAGCGGTCGTACAATTCCTTCACCGCGATAACGAAGTCCTCGTACGTCTCCGTAGCTACCTGGTTTCGTCGAAGGAGAAGACGCAGACTGAACATTGTCTCGGATTCGTGCTTTGCCTGACTGCTGTCGGTCCAGATAGAACGCCCGGTCCGATCGTACGCAGTGAGTGAGAACGTCGCGAATGTCGTAGATCTCATCGAATAAAGGATGCCATGGACTTGAGCTTCGACGCTCTCGATCTTCGGCTCGAGAATCAAATCGTATCCAGGCGAAGGTGCAACCTTATCGATTTCAACGACATCTTGAAACATCCCGGAGGCGATGGCACGGTTGAGCCGAGCGAATGTGTCGCCGGTCTTGACGGTCACCTTGAGTCCCAACTGACTGGCGGAGTCCTTCCGTTTTTTCTGTTTCTTCGACAGGACGAGGACTGCCTTGGCGGGAATGCGAGGATGGCCCAGGAGCACAGTTGCCGCATCGGTGGGGTAATCGGTCGCTATCTTCGCGTGGAAGCACCCGACGGATGGCAGCATGACGAGAGAGAGAATTATAACGAGTCCCGTACGCATGCAGGTATCCTTCTCGATCGACAGCTAGGTGGGTTGGAGGTCTGCGCCGAGAATCTCTCGTCGCCGGCATCATTGCACGATCCGAAAGCTCATTCCTCTGCTTCCGATTTCTTTCCGAACAGTTTGAGAATTCCCGATCCGACAAGCCTGGTCATGGCGATGGGATCGGGTGGGCCGAAGTTGTACCAGGGGGTCCCCTCGGCCGTAAACGGCGGCGGGGGGAGACCGGAAACGGTTGGCCGGCTCGCAGAGGGAGCGGGACAGGTATAAACGACCCGTTCAACCGTTTCGCCGTCCTTCCTGAAGTAATAGAGGCGACCGTCTCCATAGGCCCAGGAACGATGAAAATCGTCATCTAGCTGTTCCTTGCCCGGGCTGCCATAGGCCGCTCGAAGGCTTTCTGCGTTCAGCACGACGTCAGGGTGGATCTCGATCATCCGGATCATGCTTTCTTCCGATGTGATAAAGACGTCCTTTCCTTCCAGCTTGAAATGTTGGCGAATGGATTGCTGGCGAGTCGGCACCGAGCCCAGCGGGCTTCCGAGGATTCGCGAAGCATCGTCTAGCGTGCTGCTGCAGGGTGTTAGCGACTTCCAGGTGGCTGCATGTTGTGGCTCCTGCCTCACGGATCTTGAAATCGAAGGCGAGGACGAGAGAGACGCAGCGGAACCCATGTGCGCGCCATCGGCCTCCAATAATGGGTGATCGGGAGTATGAATCGCCGAAGGAAGAGGCGTCGGGTGCCCTAGATTGTCAGGAAGGCCTGCGGCGATGAAGAGTTGAACCTGCTGGAGGCGCTCGAGCGGATGCGGATGCATGGCGTCGAGTGCGTTTTTGTTTGTTCCTTCCTGCCGAGCAAATATCTGCAGCACCTCAAGGAGCGCTCGCGGGTCGTAGCCGGCCCTGGCGAGGTAGATCGCTCCCAATTGATCGGCCTCGTGTTCCTCTTCGCGAGAGTATCGATAGTTCAGGAGTTGAAAAGCTTCCCCTGTGGCACCCACGACAATATTCCGGATATCGGGTTGGTCGATGCTGCCGGCGACAACTCCCTTTGCTATCTTGGAATAAAAGTTGATTTCCTCCTGTTTTTGAATCTTCTTGACACGGTGTCGCCCGCAGACGTGTCCGATTTCGTGGGCGATGGCTGCCGCTACTCGGTCCTCGGAATTAAGATCGTCGAGAAGGCCGCGGGTTACGAAAATGTTGCCGTCTCCCACGGACACTGCATTGCTCATCGGAGTTTCAATCAGGTACACCTTGTAGCCAATGCGCGGCCGATGGCTGGCCGCACCGAGTTCATCGGCTATCGCTTGAAGGGACGCGACAAGTTCCTTGTCGGGTGACAACGGGCCCCAGCTAGTCACCGAGGCGACCCCAAGAATACCCAGGTAGGATTCTAGCGGCGTGGGCCCGTGATAATCCACGCCCGGCCACTGCCTGATCTTGAGTCCGCGCGCCTTGGCTTCGGAAAAAGAGAGGGTCGGGGCTACGGAAGAAACAGGGGCAGCGGACGAAGGTCTAGATGAGCCCGGGTTGACATGCTTCTCGCTAGAGGGCAAGGGAGCGGAGACTGGCGGGGAGATCTCGGGTGAGCTTCGTCGTTCCTTGGCGGACGCGTTCTCGTCGGGGCCCGCGCCTGACGCATGTGGGGTGGCCTCTGGCTTCTCCTTGGTCACACATCCCGTGAGGGCCAGGAACACAAGAAACGCCTGGAGATAATTGCGCGGCGGATCCACCAATGCCTCCCCCTTGCCTGGCGCGTATTGTCGAGGGGCCCAGCGAAACGGGGAAGGAGCATGGGAGCGCGTGGGCAAGGCGCTCACGCGCGCGGAGGATTCCATGGTATTTGGGCCCGCCGCGTGACCCAACCCTTCGAATCGCCGGATGTGCGACTCCCATATCCGGTAGTGCGAAGGGAAACGGCGGGTGAACCCCGCCGCTCCCTATTCAGATCGCGCTTGGGCCTCCGTCAGGGAGCCTTGCCGATCCCCTTCAGGTAACCCGTGACCTCCGGCGAGGCGTAGAAGCCGTCGTAGAGCTCCTTCCAACCCTCCGTGAATTTGTCGTAGGTCTCCTTGGCGAGGGTGTTCCGCTTGGCCAGGGCCTTCAGGCCGAACATGTTCTCGGACTCGTACTTCGAGGACGTTTCCTTCGTCCAGAGCTGCTTGGCGTCCTTGTCGTAGGCGGTGAGTGAGAACTTGGCGATCGACGTGTAGTGGATGATGATCCCGATGCCGTGCACCTGGGTCTCCACCTCGTTCACCTTGGGCTCGACGATCATGTCCGCGCCCTCGGTGGCCGCCACCTTGTCGGTCTCCACCATCTTCTCGAACATCTGCCCGACGGCGGCGTGGTTGATCCCGACGAGGGAGTCGCCGGTCTTCACCGTCACCCGGATGCCCAGCTTGCTGGCCTTGTCCTTCCGGTCCTTCTGCTCCTGGGAGATCGCGAGGGCCGCGGTCGCCGGGATCTTCGGATGGCCGGTCAGGAGCTTCGTGGCGTCGGCGTTGTAGTCGGTGTCAATCGAGGCCCGGAAGCAGGCCGGTGAGGAGATCAGAGCGACGGCGATCGCGGCCGCGATCAACCCTCTCTTCATTGCGAGACCCTCCTTGGGAAGATGTCCCGCGGGAGCCTGGACCGGCACCGGGCCGGGCTCCGCGCGGGGGAATGGCTGTCCAGTCAGGATGACTGCGGTATCGCGCGTCGGCGCGGGCCCGCCCCCTCTCGAATGCGCCCTATCTATAGGTCCGGGGCCGATTCATTGTCAAGGCGGCGGACGCCGGACCGTCGCCCTTTCCTGCGGCTCCCGCGGTGGACGGTCCGGGGCGCGGCAAGTATGATGGGAGGACCCCTGACCCCCACCGTTGGTCCCGAGCCCCCTTGCGCGAACGGACCGCCCGCCCCCGCTCCCCCGCGGCGCGCGAGGGGCGGGACCCTGGAATTCACCGGATGAGCTACTACACTCCAGAGAGCATGGCCCGGGCGCGGCGACGCCTCACGGGCTACGCGTTGCGCTACCGCCGACGCTATCTCGTCGGGCTGGTCTTCCTCCTCCTCACGAACTTCCTGAACATCAGCTTTCCCTGGCTCTTCAAGGACGCCGTGGACGGACTGCGCGCCGGGCGCCGGCCGCGGGAGATCGGAATCTACGTGCTCTGCATGATCGCCATCGCGATCGTCGCCATGGTCTTCCGCACCGCGTCCCGCGTCACGGTCTTCAACGCGGGGCGCGACGTGGAGTACGACATGCGCAACGACCTCTTCGCGCACCTGCAGAGGCTGCCGCGCTCGTTCTACGGTCGTACGCGCACGGGCGACGTCATGTCGCGGCTCACGAATGACCTCACGGGCGTCCGCCTCCTGCTCGGGCCGGGCATCCTCAACATCGTGAACACGCCGATCTCCTACGGCATGACGCTCTTCGCCATGTCCCTGATCGACCCGACGCTGATGCTCTGGAGCCTCCTGCCGTTCCCGCTCTTCTTCTTCATGGCGCGCCGCTTCGGACGGAGCCTCCATGATCACACGCTCCGCACCCAGCAGGAGCTGGCGAACCTCTCCTCCATGATCCAGGAGAACCTCGCGGGGCAGAGCGTCGTGCGCGCCTACGCGCGGGAGGCCTGGGAGATCCTGAAATTCTCCCGGGTGAACGAGCGCTACTACCACGCCAATCTCGGCCTGGCCCGCGTGTCGAGCCTCATGATGCCCGTGATCACCACGGTGCCGAGCCTCGGACTCCTGATCGTGCTCTTCGTCGGAGGCCGCCAGGTGATCGCGGGGGACCTCTCGCTGGGAGGCTTCATCAGCTTCACGCTCTACGTCTTCCAGCTCACCTGGCCCACGTTCATCCTGGGCTGGGTGATGTCGATGGTGCAACGCGGGCAGGCCGGAATGAACCGGTTGAACGAGCTGTTCGAGGCGGTGCCCACCATCCGTGATGACACGCGCACGCGCCCCATCGAGCGCCTGGAGGGGGCGATCGCCTTCCGGGACCTCGACTTCGCGTTCCCCAACGGCAACGGCCTCGCGGCAGGGGACGGCCGATCGGCCGCGGGGGCACCGGGCGGCGGTGTCCGGCTCGTGCTGCGCGGTGTGAACCTCGACGTGCCGGCGGGAACCACGCTCGCGATCGTCGGGCACACCGGCTCCGGCAAGTCCACGCTCGTCTCGCTGATTCCCCACCTGTACGAGGTGCCCGAGGGGCAGATCCTCCTCGACGGCTACGACATCCACGAGATCCCGCTCGCCACCCTGCGCCGCCAGATCGCCTTCGCGCCCCAGGAGGCGTTCCTCTTCTCGCTCTCCGTGCGCGACAACATCCGCTACGGGAGGCCCGACGTGGGCGACGACGTGGTGGAGCGCGCCGCGGCGATGGCGGGTGTCCTCGGGGATATCCAGGACTTCCCCCAGGGGCTCGACACGCTCGTGGGGGAGCGCGGGATCACGCTCTCCGGCGGGCAGCGCCAGCGGGTGGCGCTGGCGCGGGCGCTCCTGCTCGAGCCGCGGATCCTGATCCTCGACGACTCGCTCTCGAGCGTGGACACCCAGACGGAGGAGCACATCCTCGGGCACCTCCAGGACATGGCGCAGGGGCGCACGCTGATCCTGATCTCGCACCGGATTTCCACGGTGCAGGACTCCGATCAGATCGTGGTGGTGGAGGACGGTGAGATTGCGGAGCGGGGCCGGCACGCGGAGCTCATCGCGACGGGCGGGATCTACGCGGCGATGTACCGGGAGCAGCAGGTCCGGGAATCGCTCGAGGCGGAGTAGGAGCGGCGATGGCGGCACGGGCGCAGCACGACGGCTTCCATGAGGAAGAGGCGCTGGGCAAGGCCTACGACACCCGCCTCATGCGCCGGCTGTGGGGCTACATCGCGCCGCATCGGAAGACCGTGTGGATCTCGGTCGCCCTGCTCCCGCTGGTCCAGGGGATCGAGATCTTCCAGCCCCTGATCGTGAAGTACGGGATCGATCACAACCTCTCCCAGGGCCGGCTGCAGGGGCTGGCGTGGGTGGCCCTGGCCTTCGCGGGAAGCGTCCTGGCCCACGGGATCGTCCAGTACCTCTATCTGTACGTGATGAACCTCACGGGCCAGCGGGCCATGCGCGATCTCCGGATCGAGATCTTCAGCCACGTCCAGCGCCTCCCGAGCCGCTTCTTCACGCAGAATCCCCTCGGGCGCGTGATGACCCGCATGACGAACGACATCGAGAACCTGAACGAGATGTTCTCGAGCGGACTCGTCGCGCTGGTGGGCGACTTCGTCAAGATGATCGGGATCGTGGCGATCATGGTGAGCGTGAACCTCTCACTGGCGCTCGTGACCTTCTCGATCGTCCCGGTGCTCTTCGCCCTGGCCTGGATCTTCCGGATGCGGGTGCGCGGCGCGTTCCGGGAGATCCGCGTCAGGATCGCCCGGATCAACGCCTACCTGCAGGAATCCCTCAGCGGGATGAAGATCGTGCAGCTGTTCGCCCGCGAGAACCGGAACATGGAGGACTTCCGCCGGATCAACGGCGAGTACCGCGACGCGAACATCCGGTCGATCCGCTACGACGCGCTCCTGTTTTCGGTCGTGGAGGCGGCCGGCAGGCTCGCGATCGCGCTGGTGGTCTGGTACGGCGCGGGGCTCGTGTACGCGCATCTGCATGGCGGGAAGGTGCCGGGGGGAGTGACCGCGGGAATCACGATCGGGACGCTCTACGTCTTCATCGACTGGATCGGAAAGTTCTTCGAGCCTATCCGGGACCTGTCGGCGAAGTACTCGATCATGCAGTCCGCGATGGCCTCCTGCGAGCGGATCTTCGAGATCCTCGACGAGCCGCCCGAGCGCCCCGACGCGCCCGACGCGCGGCGGCTCGATCGCGTCCGCGGCGAGATAGAGTTCCGCAACGTCTCCTTCGCCTACAACGACGGCGACGAGATCCTGCACGACGTCTCCTTCCGCGTGGCGCCGGGTGAGAAGGTGGCCATCGTGGGACACACGGGGGCAGGGAAGACGACGATCATCAAGCTGCTCTCGCGCCTGTACGAGCCCCAGCGGGGGGAGATCTGGCTTGACGGCGTGGACGTCCGGGACCTCCGCGCGCGCGAGCTCCGGCGCCACGTGGGCGTGGTCCTCCAGGACGTGTTCATCTTCTCGGGCGACGTGGACTACAACATCCGGCTGGGAGACGACGCGATTCCGGAGGAGCGGGCCCGGGAGGCGGCGCGGCACGTGAACGCCGACCGGTTCGTCCGGCGCCTCCCGGCCGGCTACCACGAGGAGATCCGCGAGGGGGGCGGCAATCTCTCGGCCGGGCAGCGGCAGCTCCTGTCCTTCGCCCGTGCGCTGGCCCACGACCCGCCGATCCTCGTTCTGGACGAGGCCACCTCGAGCGTGGATACGGACACGGAGCTGCTGATCCGGGACGCGGTGCGCAAGCTCATGCGGGGCCGCAGCTCCATCGTGATCGCCCACCGCCTCTCGACCATTCGCGACGTCGACCGGATCATCGTGCTGCACAAGGGGCGCGTGCGGGAGGAGGGGACGCACGCGGAGCTGATGGCCCGCCGCGGGATCTACTTCAAGCTCTACGAGCTGCAGTACCGCGATCAGGAGCCGCTCGTCGATCTGGCGCCGGCCCCCGGCCCGGCCATGGGCGGGGGAGGGCGCTGAGCGCCACGCGTCGAATGGTCCCAAGCACGAACCCAGGGAGGAGGGCCCATGTGCGTCCTGACCCGTGACGTGATCCTTCAGGAGATCCGCGGCGGAAACATCGTCATCGATCCCTTCGACGAATCGATGGTAGGTCCGGGATCGTTGGACCTTCACCTGTCCGACGAGATCCGCGAATTCCCGCCCAAGAGCGAGCTATATCACGTGACCGACGAGCCCGATGTCGAGGCCGTGACCGTGCGCCGTCTCGTCGAGGACTTCTTCGTCCTCCAGCCGGGGGAGACGATCCACGGGATCACGCGAGAGCGGATCAAGTTGCCCGGGAACATCTGCGGGCGGCTCGAGGGACGATCCCGCTTC
>JBGPLH010000144.1:0-7948 GCA_041486365.1 Thermodesulfobacteriota bacterium
CGCCCTCCCAATTGGAAAGGCGCTTCGCGCCGACTCGATGGGAACGCCGCCCTTCGGGCGGCTCGGCGGGAGCCTCGCCCTCCCACACCCGAGGTTCCGCCCGCGCCCCGCCGCGCCGTCCTCCTCGCGCGCGACGCCGCGGGCTACGCCGAGATCTGCCGGCTCGTGACCGAGCGGCACCTCGGGCGGAACCGGCGCGATCTGCTGGGGCGGAACCATCGACAGAAGATTGAAGAGTCGGCCTTCGGCCGATCGGCTCGGCCGGAGGTCTCGGGCGAAGCGCGAGCCGGCTCTGAAAACGCGCCTCGCCCTCCCAAACCACCCGATGAAACGCCTTTCGATCTCGCCGACGCGATCCGCCGACACGCGGCGCGCGCCTTCGTACTCACGGCGAGCGAGCCGCTCCTCGAGTCGCTCGCGGATGCGCTCCCGCGCGACGCGCTCTTCGCCGAGCTCCACCACTGGGGCGACGCGGAGAGCCGCGCGCGGATCCACCGCCTCGCGCGCCGGGCCTCGCGCCTGGGGATCGGCGCGGTCGCCACCAACCGCGTCCATTTCCTCCGGCCCGACGGGCACCGGATCCACCGGGTGCTCTCCGCGATACGCACGAACACCACCGTGGGGTCGCTCCCGCCGCACGCAGAAGTCCCGCCCGAGGCGTTCTTCAAGTCGCCCGCCGCCATGGGCGCGCTCTTCCGCGAGTTCCCGGAGGCCCTGACGCGCACGGCGGAGATCGCGGAGGCCTGCCGGGTCGATCTCGGGCTCGGCCGCCCCAGGCCGCCGCGCTTCCCCCTGCCGCCGGGGGAGAGCGCCTTCTCGCTCCTGTGCAAGGAGGCCTTCGCCGGGCTCACGCGTCGCTACCGCCCCGTGACGCGCGAGGCCTGGGACACTCTCTCGCGCGAGCTGGGCGTGATCGAGAAGCTCGATCTCGCGGACTACTTCCTGATCTGCTGGGATATCGTGCGCTGGGCGCGCGAGCGGGAGATGCCGTGCCTGGGGCGCGGCTCGGCGGCCAACTCGATCGTGAGCTACTGCCTGTCCATCACGCACGTCGACCCGCTCCGGCACAATCTCTTCTTCGAGCGGTTCCTGAACGAGGAGCGCACCACGCCCCCGGACTTCGACATCGACTTCGGCACCGACGACCGGGAGGAGGTGCTCGACTACGTCTTCGAGCGCCACGGGCGCGACCGCGTGGCGATGATCTGCACGCTGAACCAGATGCACGCCCGCTCCGCCCTGCGCGAGACGGCCAAGGCGCTCGGCGTGCCGACCGCGGAGATCGACGGCTTCGTGAAGCGCCTCCCCGCCTTCGCCGACCCCGACGAGATCGAGGAGGTGATGCAGGCCTCCCCGGTGACGCGCGATCTCCCCGTGGACGAGGAGCCCTTTCGCACGCTGCTTTCCATCGCGAAGCGGATCGGCGGCTTCCCGCGCCACCTCGCCACGCACCCCTGCGGGATCGTCGTTGCGCCCGGGCCTATCACCGACTTCATGCCGCTCCAGATGGGGAACAAGGGACTCCCGATCACGCAGTGGTCGATGCATCCGGTGGAGGACGCGGGGCTGATCAAGATCGATCTGCTCGGGCAGAAGGGGCTCGCGGTGATCCCGGAGACGGTGCGCGAGGTGGAGAAGCACGAGGGAAGGAAGATCGACGTCGAGCAGGTCGACTATCTCGGCGACCCTCTCACCCGGAGGATGATGAGCGAGGGCGAGACCGAGGGGTGCTTCTACATCGAATCGCCGATCATGATGCAGCTCCTGCGGCAGGCACGCTGCGAGGACTTCGAGACGCTCACGGCGCTCTCGTCGATCATCCGCCCGGGCGTGTCGAACTACGGCGGCAAGCAGACCTATCTCCGGCGGCACCTGGGGCTGGAGCAGGTCGAGGTGCCGCACCCGATCCTCGAGCCGATCCTGCGCGACACGCACGGCTGCCTGATCTACCAGGAGCAGGTGATCCGTATCGCGGCGCGCATGGCGGGGATGAGCCTCGGCGAGGCCGACGGGCTGCGCAAGTGCATGTCGAAGAAGGGGGCCTGGAAGCCCATGGAGACCTACAAGGCGCGCTTCTACGACGGCGCGCGCGCCCAGGGGATTCCCGGCTCGGTGATCGACACGGTGTACCGGCAGATCGAGAGCTTCGCCGGCTACGCCTTCTGCAAGGCGCACTCGGCGTCCTTCGCGCTCGAGAGCTTCGAGAGCCTCTACTGGAAGGCGCACCACCCGGCGGAGTTCATGGCGGCGGTGCTCTCGAACGAGGGCGGCTACTACTCGCCCTCGGAGTACGTGGAGGAGGCGCGGCGCACGGGCCTGGCGATTCTCCCGCCGCACGTGAACCGGAGCGAGGTGCGGTTTTCAGCGGAGGTTGCCGGAGATCATGAGCGAGCCGAGGTCGGCTCGGCAGGAGCCTCGCCCTCCCACAAAGAAGGTCCGCGCAACGCCGTGCGCGTGGGGCTCATGCGGGTGCGCGATCTGCGGCGGGAGATGGCCGAGGCCATCGTCGCCGCGCGGCGCGAGCGCCCCTTCGGGTCCGCGGGCGATCTGCTCGACCGCGTGCCGCTCAACAAGAAAGAAGCGGAGAACCTCGTGCGCTGCGGCGCGCTCGACGGCCTCGGGCCCTCGCGCCCCGCGATGCTCTGGGAGGTGGCGCTCGCGCGGGCGAACGACACGGGCGGGTCCGCCTTGGGAGGGCGAGGCGCTTCTTTGGGAGGGCGAGGCTCTTTTTTGGGAGGGCGGGACGCTTCTTGGGGAGGGCGAGGCTCCTGCCGAGCCATTCTCGATACACGCGGCCCTGCCTGGCCCGAATACGATGCCCGCCGGAAGCTCGCCCTGGAGCTGGAAATCCTCGACCTCACCGTCGGGGCCCACCCGCTCGCCCTCTTCGCCGATCGGGTGGCGTGCCTTCGCGAGAAGCGCCCCACGGTGCGCTCGATCGATCTGGCCGGGCACACGGGCGAGATGGTCTACACGGTAGGTTGGTACGTGACGGGGAAGCTGACGGCGACACAGGAAACGAAAGAGATGATGGAGTTCGTCACCTTCAGCGACGAGTGGGGCAAGTTCGAGGTGACGCTCTTCCCGAAGGCCTTCCAGCGCCTGGGCCTGGAACTGCGCCGCGGGAAGGGGCCCTTCCTGATTCGCGGGCGCGTGGAGTCAGAGCTGGGGATCGCGTGGCTCGTGGCGGCGGACATCGCGCTGGTGTGATCGCGCCTCACCCCTCCCAGGAACAGGAAGGCCGCCCCGCGGGGCGGCCCTTTGCGTTCGGCGGTCGGAGGGGCTAGGAATTCTTCGCGGCCCTCGATTTGCGCTTCGCCCGCCGCGCCCGTCCCGCCTCGGCGAAGTGGTGGAGCAGATCCGTCTCGGTGATCATCCCGACGAGGCGGCCGTCCTCCACGACGGGGAGGCAGCCGATCTTCTCGTCGGCCATGAACTCGGCGGCCTCCTGCACGGTGGCGTCGGGGCCGATGGTGACCAGGCGGCGGCTCATCACTTCCTTGATCCGGATCGAGTTCAGGAAGGCCTTCTTCTCGTCCAGGCCCACGTTCGAGATGGACGAGAGCGAGGCGCGCAGGAGATCCCGATGGCTCACGACGCCGACCAGCTCTCCGGCCTTCACCACGGGGAGGTGTCGCACGTGGCCGAGGTTCATGATGTCGTCCACGGTGTCGAGGCTGTCGTCCGCGCTCACCGTCACGATCTTCTCGTGCATGACCGACTTCACCCGCGCCCGCATGGACCCTCCTCGATGCGCCTCTGCGACCACCGTCCGGTGATCCCCGCGCATGTCCGGACCGCTGAGACATCGCCGCGCCCTGTCTTACCCTATCGGCGCGATCGCCGTCAATCCGCAGCGGGGCCCGGCGAGCGGCGCCGCGGGGCCGGAAGCGGGGTTCCCCGGTGCTGAGCGCCTTCCTCTGCGCCCTGGTGCTCGCCCTCTGGGCGCTCCTGTGCCTGGGGCGCCTGCACGAGGACGATCGCTTCCGCCTCGATCCGTCGCCCCCGCCGGCCGAGGACCCGCGCGTCTCGGTGATCATTCCCGCCCGCAACGAAGCGCACCAGATCGCCGGCTGCATCGCGTCGCTGCGCGCGCAGACGCTGCGTCCCAAGGAAATCGTCGTCGTGGACGACGGCTCGACCGACGGCACGGCCGATGTCCTGCGCGGCCTGGCCGCCCGCCTGCCCCACGATGACGTGCCCCTGATCCTCGTGGAAGGGCTCGCCCACCCGCCGGAGGGCTGGATCGGGAAGAGCCACGCGATCGCGCAGGGCCTGCCCCGGGCCGGCGGCGCCTGGATCCTCTTCACCGACGCCGACACGGTGCACGCGCCCGAGGCGCTCGCCTCCGCCCTGGGTCACGCACAGCGCCACGATCTTGCCCTGCTTTCGATGACGGGGGATCAACGGGCGGTGGGCGTCTGGGAGAAGATCATCCAGCCGCTCGTCTTCCGGCTCCTCGATTTCCTCTATCCCATGCCCGTCGTGAACGGCCCGGATCCGGATCGTGCCGCGGCCAACGGGATCTACCTGCTCATTCGCCGCGACGCCTACGAGGCCGTGGGGACCCACGCCGCGTTCCGGGGGGAGGTGCTCGAGGACGTCGCGATGGCGCGGGCGGTGCGGCGCGCGGGGCACCGGACGGCGTTCCTCCGGGGCGGCGCGCTGCTGTCGGTGCGCATGTACCGGGACCTGCGACACCTGTGGGAGGGGTGGACGAAGAACCTCTGGCCGCTCCTGGGCCACGACGCGCGGCGGTGCGCGCTCGCGGCCGCGGGTGTGCTCGCGGCCGGGGCGCTCCCGATCGCTATGCTATGCTATGCCGGCCCGGCCGGATGGGCCGCGGCGACGGGGGCTTTCGGCGCGGAGGCCTGGCTCCGGTCGCGGGACCGGGGCAACCTCATATATGTCGCCACGCTCCCGCTCGGCGCCCTGATCCTCGTCGCGATGATCGCGGAGTCGGCCCGGCGGCATCCCGGCGGCGGAGGGATTTCGTGGAAGGGAAGGACCTACCCGTCGTCACCATGACGCGGCGGATGACCTTCAACGCCGCCCACCGGTACCACCGTCCCGAGTGGAGCGAGGCCCGCAACCGGGAGGTCTTCGGCGCCTGCGTGAACACGCACGGCCACAACTACACGCTCGAGGTGAGCGTCCGCGGCCCCGTCGACCCCCCCACCGGCATGCTCTTCAACATGACCCTGCTGAAACAGATCCTCGAGGAAGAGGTCCGCGCCGACTTCGATCACGTGCAGCTCGATCGGGACGTCGTGGCGCTGCGCGACCGGATCCCGACCTGCGAGAACCTCGCACGGGCGCTCTGGGATCGCGTCGCCCCCCGCGTGGCCGCCGCCGAGGGCGGGCGCTGCCGGCTCGCGCATCTGCGGCTCTTCGAGACGGAGAAGCTCTTCGTCGAGATCGGCGAAGGCGATCCGATCCCGGCCGCCGCCCAGGGAGCGCCCGCATGATGCAGCTCACCCACCGCTTCGACTTCTGCGCCTCCCACCGGCTGCACAACCCGGCCCTCTCCGAGAAGGAGAACATCGCCATCTACGGGAAGTGCAACAATCCCAACGGCCACGGCCACAACTACGACCTCGAGGTGACGATCGCCGGCGAGCCGGACCCGGAGACGGGGATGGTGCTGGAGCTGTCGATCCTGAAGCGGATCGTGGAGGACGAGATCGTCTCCCGCTACGATCACAAGCACCTGAACCTCGACGTCCCGGACTTCAAGGAAGTGATCCCCACGGCGGAGAACATGCTCGTCGTGGTCTGGGATCGCCTGGCGGGAAGGATTCCGCGCGGCCGCCTCGCGCGCCTGCGCCTCACCGAGACCGCCAACAACGTGTTCGAGTATCACGGACCGGCCGTCCGCCGCGGCCCTTGACCCCCCGGGGGAACGATGTCCATCCGCGACCACATCCACGGGATCCTGAACGAGCTCGGCGAGGACACCGACCGCGAAGGGTTGCGCGCCACGCCGGACCGCGTCGAGAAATCGCTCCGCTTCCTGACGAGCGGCTACGCGCAGGACCCGAGGAAGGTGCTCAACAACGCCCTCTTCAGCGAGAAGTACAACGAGATGGTCCTGGTGAAGGACATCGATATCTTCAGCCTCTGCGAGCACCACCTGCTCCCCTTCTTCGGCAAGGCGCACGTGGCCTACGTGCCCGACCAGAAGATCGTGGGCCTCTCCAAGATCGTCCGGCTGGTGGAGATCTACGCGCGGCGGCTCCAGCTGCAGGAGCGTCTCACCCAGGACATCGCCCGGACCATCGAGGCGCAGCTCGAGCCGACGGGGGTGGGCGTGGTGATCGAGGCGCAGCACCTGTGCATGCAGATGCGGGGGGTGGAAAAGCAGAACTCGGTGGCGATCACGTCCGCGATGCTCGGCCAGTTCCAGACCAACGCGAAGACCCGGGCCGAGTTCATGGGGCTGATCCACAGCGGCCTCAGGCACGTGTGAGAAATGAGGACGGCTCGGCAGGAGCCTCGCCCTCCCAGGCAGGCGCCTCGCCCTCTCGCGTCGAAATGCAGCAGGACGAAACGATGGACCTGAAGGGCGCCGTGACGATCCTCACGGGAGCGAGCGGCGGGATCGGGGCGGCGACGGCGGCGCGGCTGGCAGGGGCCGGCGCGAGGCTGGCTCTCGTGGCCCGGAATCCCGGCCGCCTCGATCGCGTCCTGGAGGATGTCGCCGCCGCGGGCGCTGAGGCGATCGCGCTCCCGGCGGACGTCACGCGCTCGGCCGACGTGCAGGCCCTCGTCGAGGCGACGATCTCGCGCTTCGGGCACGTGGACGTGCTCGTGAACGCGGCGGGAACCTTCGCGACGGCCAATATCGCCGACGAGGACGAGGGAAGCTTCGATCGCCAGATCGCCGCGAACCTGAAGTCCGTCTTCCTCGCCTGCCGCGCCGTCCTGCCGTACCTCGTCGCCCGGCACTCCGGACACATCGTGAACGTGCTGTCGATCGCCGCCCGCGAGGTCTTTCCCGGCAACGCGGCCTACTGCGCGTCGAAGTGGGGCGCGCTCGGGTTCACGCGCGTGCTCGCCCAGGAGGCGCGCGCCCAGGGCGTGCGCGTGACCGCCGTCCTCCCCGGCGCCACCGACACGCCCCTCTGGGACGAGATCGACTGGGCCCCGGACCGCGCGCGCATGCTGCGCCCCGATGACGTGGCCCGGGCCATCCTCGGCGCGCTCACCGCCCCGCCTTCCGCGAGCGTCGACGAGATCGTGATCACCCCTCCCACCGGCGTCCTGTGAGTCGGATTCATTCCCGAACCGGGTCCCGCATGCCCGCCGCATACTCCCGTCCGGGAGCAGCCGCTTGGGGCTTGACACGCCCATCAATCTCACGCTAGACATGTTTATAAGTTAGTGCTCACTCACCAGGCCGAACCGGCGCCGGAAGGCGCGCTCCGGACCCTCCCCGCGGGGGCCGGAAGCAGGCGAGGGCGTGATGACCACGAAGCGCAGGCCGGCCTCGAACCGGGGACCGGCGAAAGCCCGGCAGAGGCTCACCGGGCACGAGCGACGCGCGCACATCCTCAAGGCCGCCACCCGGGTTTTCGCCGAGCGGCACTATCGCTCCACCACCCTGGGCCAGATCGCCGCGGAAGCGGGCGTCTCCGAAGCCCTCATCTGCAAGCACTTCACCACGAAGAAGCAGCTCTTCCTCGCCACGATCGGCGCCACCGGCCGCTACCTCGCCGACAATCTCCAGAAGCTCACCGAGCGCTCCAACCAGCAGCCAATCCAGAGCCTTCGCGAGGCCTTCCGCTTCTATTTCGACTACCTGAACCAGGACCGCGGCACGGCGCGGATGATCTTCCAGGTCTCGTCGGAGCTGGACGATAAGGAAGTACGGGACGCGCTCTCGGAGGCGCTGCGCCGGTCCGCCGCCATCATCCGGCGGGCGCTGGAGCTGGGGCAGGAGCGCGGC
>JBGPLH010000145.1:0-7924 GCA_041486365.1 Thermodesulfobacteriota bacterium
ACGACGTCCTCCGTGGCGCGTGGCGCGCGGAGCCCGGAGAGGACGTCGGCGAGGATCGGGTAGCCCGTGGCCCGGGAGAGATTGCGAATGGCTTCCACGGCCTCCTCACCGCCGTCGATCTCGCCGCAGACGATGAGGCCCCGCGGCTCCTCGCGAAGGCAGGCGCCGAGCGACCGGACGAGGGCCGGATCGGGGACGAGGGAACCCTCGTGATGGGAGACGAGCGGCCGCGGATCGGCGGTCCCGGCTCCGGCCACCGCGCGATCGAGCGCCTCGGGCGAAGGCGTGAGGGGATCCCGGAGCGGGACGTTCAGGTGGACGGGGCCCGGCGGGGAGGCGGCGGCGCTTGCCGCGGCCCGCGCGCCGAGCGAGCGGAAGAACCGGATCGATTCCGTGCCCTCCCCGCCCGGCTCCGCCTCGAAGAACCACTTCACCGCGTCGCCGTAGAGCTTGATCTGGTCGATCGCCTGCCCTGCGCCGCAGTCGCGCAGCTCCGCGGGGCGGTCGGCGGTGAGCACGACGAGCGGGACCCGGGCGTGCCGCGCCTCGATCACCGCGGGGTGGAACTCGGCGGCGGCCGTGCCGCTCGTGCAGAGGAGCGCCGCGGGCCGACCCGTTGCCTTCGCGATCCCGAGTCCGAAAAAACTCCCCGCGCGCTCGTCCACCTGGGACCAGCAACGGATGCGATCCTCCTGGGCGAGGGCCAGCGCGAGCGGCGTCGAGCGAGACCCGGGCGACACGCAGGCGTGAACCACGCCCGCGTCCGCGAGGCCCCGGGCCAGCGCCATCATCCGCGCCATCTGATTGGGGTCAGGCATGACTTATTGACTTTCCAGCAGCACGTCGAGCACCGCGCGCAGCTTCGCGCGCGTCTCCCGCAGCTCATCAGAGGGGTCCGAGTCATGCACGATTCCGGCGCCGGCGAAGAGGTCCGCCTCGTTCCCACGAATCCGGGCGGATCGGATCCCCACGGCGAACTCCCCGTTGCCCGCGGCGTCGACCCAGCCCACGGGCCCCGCGTACCAGCCGCGATCGAACGGTTCGAGGGCGCGAAGGACGCGCAAGGACTCGGCCCGCGGCCAGCCGCCGACGGCGGGCGTCGGATGCAGCGCCTCCACGACCGAGAGGATGCTGCCGGGGGATCGGAGGGTCCCGGTGACCGGCGTGTGCAGGTGCTGGACGTTCTCCAGCCGGACCAGGCGCGGGGATTCGGGCGATCGTATCTCGCGGCAGAGCGTTGCCAGGGACTCCCGGATCGCGCGAAGCACGATCGCGTGCTCCTCCTGCTCCTTCTTGCTCTCGACGAGGGCGCGCGCGAGCCGCCGGTCCTCCGCGGGCGAGCGCCCGCGGGCGGTGGTTCCGGCGAGCGATCCCGACGCTATCCGGAGACCCTCCTGGCGCACGAGCATCTCCGGCGACGCACCGAGGAAGGTGCCCGCGCCCCGGCCGAAGGCGAAGCCGATACAGGCCGGATAGCGCTCGGCGAGCGCCGCGTGGATCGCGTGCGGGTCGAAGGCACGCGCGGCGCGGATCCGGCAGCGCCGGGCGAGGACCACCTTCTCGATGGCGCCGTCGCCGATTCGCCGCCGGGCCGCGTCCACGAGGCGCATCCACGCGGCGGGATCGGGCTCGGCCTCGATCCGCGTGGCTCCGGAGGGCGCCCCCTCCGCCATCGGCTGAGCGCCCATGGCGTCGTCGAGCGCCTCCAGAAGGCCGGCGGCCAGCCGGCGGGGGTCCGACCGCGGGAAGACGAGATCGGAAAGCGTCATCGCCGCGCGGGCGCCCCTCGTCGCCAGAAGAACCCGCGGGAGCCGGAGGAGCGCGGCGGGGAAATCGGGATCGCCTCCACCCCGTGGATCGAACGCGAAGCCTCCGGCCAGGATCGGCCCCCGACCGTCGGATAGCGCGCCGTCGAGGAGCCAGGCCCGGGCTCGCTCGACCGCGCCGAAGCGCGAGCGGCCGGCGGATCGCGCGTCGATCGGGCGTCCGTCGCCGTCTTCCAGCGAGAACCGTCCGCCGGCCACGCGCAGGGTCGCCGCCGCGCCGAATCCGGCGAGATGCAACGGGCGCGGGCTCCGGCGGGACCACGCGGGCGGGCAGGGAGACGACCAGGGAGACGACCAGAGAAACCAGGGTTCGCCCCGGCGCGCGGGCGCGGCGACGATGGCTCGGGGATCGGCCGGCGGAACCGGGAGCGCAAACGTGATGCTCGCGAGCACGGGACGGCCGCGATCGCGCGCGGCGCGGGCCGCGGAGGCGAAGCGGCCTTCGAGCGCGCTCCTCAATTCGGCATCCGGAAGGAATCGATCGGGCACGCTCACGCCTCCCGCTCCGCAGTCCGCTCCGCCGGTCTCTCCGCCGATTTCTCTGCTGATCTCTCTGCAATGACGAGCTGAGCGATCCCCCCCGACAGGCGCCGCTTGGCCACGCGGGTGAATCCCGCGTGGGTAATCAGCGCGACGAGTTCCCGCTCGGGCGGCAGGTAGGCGACCGAGCGCGGGAGATACCGGTACGCCTCGCGATCGGAGATCAGGCCGCCGACCAGGGGAACGATCCGGTTGAAGTAGACCGCGTGCCCGAACCGCATCAAGCCCGATTCGGGTTCGTCCACCTCGACGAGCGCCATGCGGCCGCCCGGCGCGAGGACCCGCGCGGCCTCCGCGATGACTTCCTCCAGATACACGAAGTTGCGCAGCGCGAACCCGCAGCAGAGGGCCGTCACGGCGCCGTCGGCGAGGGGGAGGCATGCCGCGTCGGCCTGGAGGAGGGCGCCGGGCGCCCGCCGCCGTCGCGCGCGCTCGATCATCCCCTCCGAGAAGTCGACGCCGAGGACGCGGGCGCCGGTCGGCTCCGCGAGTGCCATGAAGTCCCCCGTGCCGCAGGCGAGATCGAGGAGGACGTCACGGGCCGTGAGCGCGAGGAACCCGAGCGCCTCGCGCCGCCAGCCCACGTCCAGGCGCAGTGAGAGGAGGCGGTTCAGGAGGTCGTAGCGCGGCGCGATGCGGTCGAACATCCGGCGCACCGCCACGCGCTTCTCCTCGCCGATAGGAAGATCCACGCGCTTCTCCATCCCACCTACCTCCGCGCCGGGCGGGCGGCCTCGGCCAGGGCCTCGAGCCCCCGGGTGTCGCCCGTCCTCTCCAGCCGCCGGCGCGCGCGCAGGAGCAGCGTGCGCTGGAAGTGGCTCGCAACGAGCTGCGTGACGACGGGAAGGAGCCTTCGGAACGCCTCCGCCACGCCCGCGTCGGCGGCGGTGCCCGCGGGCTCACGCATGTGACGGTCGAAGAGATCGATGGCGCGCTCCACCGTCTCTCCGATGGCCCGGTCGTGCCGGGCCGCGAGATCGAGGATCTCGTTGATGGGGAAGCCGAACTCCAGGAGCGCGATCCCGGCCTTCACCATGCGCAGGTCGGTCTGCGTGTAGCGGGGCGGCTCCCCGGGCGGTCCAACGGGCTCGATGAGGCCCGTGGCCTCGATGGAGGCGAGCAGCGGGAGCGGGATCCCCGTCTCTGCGGCGAGATCCTCGCGGGAGAGCGTCCGCTCGCGCTCCTCCTCTTCCAGGAGGGCCGAGAGCAGCGCATCGTCCTTCGAGGGGCGGCGGGAGGCGAGGATGCGACGGATGACGGAAAGGGAGAGTCCCTTGGCGGCCAGCGCGCGGATGCGGCGCAGCCGCTCGAGATGCCCGTCGGTGTAGACGGCCACACGCCCGACGCGCCGGGGGTGGGGGAGGAGCCCCCGGGCCTGGTAGAAGCGCACCGTGTCGACCGATACGCCCGCCTGGGCGGCGAGCTGATCCACGCGATAGTGCATGCAGGCACTTTAAGAGTATTCGCTCACACTGTCAATGCGTGTATCGCCGGGCGGCTGACCGGGTGCACCGCCGGGACGCTCGGTGCTCGCAGGACGCCTGCCTTGCGCGCAAGCGATCCGGCCGGATATGTTCAAGACGACGCAAGCCGTGCCCGATAGGCAGGTCATGGACCTCGATCCCATGAAAACAAACGTCCCCGCGTCCCAGCCGGACCTGAAGGGGAAGGGGGTATCCTTCCAGCACCTCCGTGAGTTCGTGCACGCCCGGTTCGGAGAGGGGGCGTGGATGGAGGTGCTCGCGAAGCTCGGATCGGAGAGCCGGCGGATCTTCACGGACCAGGTCCTGGCGTCGGCCTGGTATCCGTACTCGGCCTACGTCGAGGCGGAGAAGATCGTGGTCGCCCGTTTCCTGGGAGGCGACGACCGGCTCGCGCAGGAGATCGGGGCCCACGATCTCGAGGCCGGTCTCAAGAAGGTGCACAAGGCCCTCTTCAAGGTGGGCTCGCCCGAGTTCATCATCCGGATGTCGGCGGTCCTCTGGCGGCAGTACTTCAATCTGGGCAAGATGGTGATCGAGAAGTCCGGACGGGGCCATGTGATCGCGCGCATCGACGACTTCCTGCCGCCCGACGAGGTCTGCTGCTGGGACATCTTCGGGAGCATGTTCCGGGGGCTGGAGCTCTCCGGCGCGAAGTCGCTCAAGGGCGACCACACGGCCTGTCCGCTCAAGGGCGACGCATTCATGAAGTACGAGGCCCACTGGGACGAGTAGGCCTCTTCCATCCAGACGTGTTCCGCCCATCCAGGCCCGCCGCGCACCACGCAGGCGCCACCCGTGACGAGGAGCGAGGCCATGACATTGTCCATGCGACGGATTCTCCCCGCCCTCCTCGCCGCGTCCTCCCTGTTGGCGCCCGTGCAGGCGCGCGCGGAGCGGACGGCGTGGAATCAGGAGCAGGTGGCGGCCATCGCGTCTGATCTCGCGCTGGCCATCGAGAAGGTGAAGTCCTCCGCCAAAGGCGACCCCGAGCAGGCCTCGGTCGTGCAGGAGCGGCGGCGTCAGGGGGTGCTCGTGGACCTGCAGCGGCTGAGCAGGCTCAGCGCCGATCTGGCGGCGAAGCTCAAGGCGGGCCAGGGGATCCGGGAAACAGCGCCGATCTACGACGAGATCCAGACGGTGCGGCGGCAGGCGCGCGACGCGGGGCGGGACGTCCTCAACCCGGAGTCCACCGTCCGGGACGTCGCCGCGGCGCGGAGAATGCTCGAACGCCTCGCGCCCTATTACGAGAGCCGGTGAGCGCAAGGACGACGGATCCGTGAATGGTCGAGCCCGCCGGGGGACGCCCGGCGGGCTCGTCGTCTGTTCGGTTATTGTCCCCGCCTGATGCCAAGCCAGCCAAACATCCGCGGCATCACGGCCTTTGCCCACCTCCGCCAATCAGAGACCGAAGGATCGTCTGTCCCGGCCGCACCGCTCTGCTTGGACTGCGTGGCTTCGGCGGATTGTACCCGTGTCTTTCGCGCCGAGCGGTTTGTTGGGAAGTCGCCGCGGCCGCCGATTCTGCCCGAGGCGGTATGGATCAACCCGCCGGCGAAGAAAACGACGCTCCAGGACGCCCCAGGATCGATGATCGTGGCCCCGGACGGTGTGCTGGTACCTCCCGATCCGGCGATCCCGGCGCTGCCGATTCCCGAGTCGGGGATCTTCGAGGTCGCTCACTAACGGATTGACGATGAGCTGCACGGCGCGAGCCGTGGCAGCTTTGTCGTCCAGTTAGACAGAAGCCTTGGCTAACATCAAGTAATACGGAACATTCGATCCTTGCTGCGCGACAGGATCCATATCCCACGGTCGAAGGGGTTGGCCTCTGACTCGATATCAGCCCTGATCTTCTCGGCAGAAAGATCCCAATCCCAATCTACTCCAGATGAATCTCGGACAACCAAAGCAGTATTCGGCCCGTAGCGCTTCCTAATTTTGGAACGGATTCGCTTCACTGCAATGTCGCTCACGTTTTCGGTTAGGCTGTAAATTTTCGGGGCCTCAGAACCCGCGGCCACCCTTTGCAGGTGTTCGCGTAGAGCCTCTACACTGCGTTTCTCGGAACGACCAAGGGCCGCCTGAATGTCACCAGGTTCATCTTCGGTGAGCGTGATCTCGAGATTCAAGGATTCGTCGGAAGAGTTTGCACATCGCGCGTCGGGAGAATCTGACATCTCAATCAACCGGTAGTCTGTCCCCATGGCCCGGTTGTACAGAACAATGAAGCCCTCAGCTGTGGCACGCTCTATGGCCGTTTTTTCGCTCATTTGGATGGTCCGTTCGTACTGTTGTCTAACGTCCCGCGCATAACCTGCAGGACGGCGTGAGGGTACCGATCAAGTTCGACTGCGCCATCGTCGTCGTCCTGTCAGGTTCATGCGCATGTTAGACGGCAAACAAGAACTGCTAGGTCAACAGATCTGCGTCGGAGAGGTTGAAGTCGCCCAGCGCCGCCGAAAGCGAGTCGTAAGCAGAGGGCGTCGTCACCTCGAGACCGACCACTCCACCCCAGAACTTGGCGAGAGCATCCTTGCCATCTGGCAGCCTTGAAGCCGCCACCAGTGCATCGGCGATCGATTTCACTGCCTTGGGATCCTGCGTTCGCAAGGCAATCGGGTCACTTGGAATCGGCGTAGAGCGAAGGAGTTGCACCAAGCACTCCCGCGCATCTCCGTACCCATACTGGTTGCCAAGATCGGAAATGACGCCGTCGTGTCCGGCACCTAAATCAACCTTGCCCTCATAGACAGCCCTGGCGACCTTGTCGTGTCCGCCAAGATATGCGACCGAAGCGAATGCTGTCAACGGGTGCAGCCCCTTGCTGCGCAGCTCGTACGCGGGAATCAAGAAGTTCGACGTAGAGAACTTCGCGCCGAACGCCAACGTCCTGCCTTTGGCTTGAGCCAAGTTTGTAATTGCAGTCTTCTTATGAGTGTATACCTGTGCGTAGTACACCGATCCAATCTTGCCATCAATCACGCGTTGCGCGACTGCAATCGACTGAATCGTGGAGTCACGACGACGAGCGAAGACGTAGCCTAGCGGGTTCATCAGGGCCAAGTCTGCACCCCCAGCGACTAGCTGAGCGATCTGAGCAGGTACGTCAAGCGGAGGCAGCACCTCCACACTGACGGTCGGATCCCCCGCAAGGCGCAACTGGTCTTGGAGCGTAGTAGCAAACCGTTTGATATGGCGGTCGAGATCCTGAGGCGTGATGTTCTGCGTGATCCACGGATAGTAGGAGAGCCGAATCGTGGTGGGCATGAGCATCACCATCTCGAAGCGCGCGAGCGTGCCTCTGACCGTCTAACGGATTGGCGCTCACCCGCGGCGCCGATCACGGTCCTTCGAACTATGCCAAGCCTTCACCGGCGCCGTCGGGTGCAGCGCCTGTTAGGCAGCGCGTCGAGCGGAAACGCAGGCGTATGCGACGAAGGTTCCGACGGCCAGGACAACAACGCCCGTGAGGCGGACGACCCCGTATCCCTGCTGCAACCACCATTCGATGACGGCGCGAGCGCGCTCGATTGCCACCAGACCCGTCAGAGCCGTTGCTATTCCAGCGAGCAGGATGAGATAGCCCAAAACGCGAAGCGTCCTTGGCGCGCGGGAAACGGATGCCACCGAGACGAGGATGAGACCGAAGGCGACTCGGACCGCGGCAATGACGTAGAACGCGCCGGAAGAGACGAAGTGTTCGGCGATCCAGACGAGGCCAGAGGGCGCGATGATGCCGGCAGCGACGACGGCGCAGATGAGCAAGCCGATCACGAAGGCTAAAGTCTTCACAATATCCCGTTCGCGCTGCTTAACGCTCCGGTTCAGCGGCGGCGCGCAGCGCCGTCCGCTGCAACCGATTGTTAGGCCGCCCTCACTGACGCACATAGCGCAAGTGTGTGGCGGCTGGACTATCGAGAACCTTGTCAATGCGAAACTGCGGCGCGGGCTCGCGTAGGTTCTCGAAGAGACGCCGCCCGCCGCCGAACAACACGGGTGCCAAGGCGATTTCCAGCTCGTCAACGACACCCAGGTTCAGGTACTGCCGGATCACATCCGCTCCACCCGCGATAC
>JBGPLH010000146.1:0-7894 GCA_041486365.1 Thermodesulfobacteriota bacterium
ACGCCTACTTCAACCGGGGGCTCCTCGAACTGCGCGAAGGCGATCAGAGCGGCGCCGTGCGTGACTGGGAGCGGGCGCGGCGTATCGATCCGACTTCGGCCCCCGACTTCGCCATCGCCAGCGTGGCGCTGCGGGGTGGCGACTACGCCGGCGCGATCCGCCACTTCGAGGCGGCCGACGGGCGGGGCGCGGAGCACGCGCCCGATGTGAGTCTGAAGGACTTCAAGCCCCTCTTCTCTCCCGAGGGGATCGACGCCCCCGGCCTCTCCCCGGCCCATCGGGGCGCTTCCGCCCCGACCGGGGGGAAGGGCGTGGCGGGCGACCCGAAGCGTCTCTCGCGGGAGTCCGCCGACCTTGCGCGGGTGAACCACGAGCGCGGACAGGACCAGCGGGCCATCGCGCTCCTCGGGGAGGCACTCGAGCTGGATCCCGCCAACGCCGCGGCGCGGGATACCCTGGGACAGATTCACCTGCAACGCGGCCAGGTCGAGGACGCGATCATCGTGCTCGCGCCCATCGAGCGAGAGAGCCGCGACACCGATTCCCTGGTACTTCTCGGCACCGCCTACGAAGGCGGGAGCCGTCTCCCCGACGCGCAGCGCGTCTACGCGCGCGCCGTGGCGCTGGACCCGAAGAACGCCCGCGCCCACGTGGGCCTCGGCTGGATCCAGGTGCGGGCGGGGAACCGGCAGGGAGGGATCCCCGAGATCGAGAAAGGGGTCGATCTGGCGCCACGGGATTCCTACGCGCGCGTGACCCTCGCCGACGCACTCGCGATCGACGGCCGCATCCCGCACGCCGAACGCGAGTACGAGCGCGCGATGCGAGACAACCCCACCGACGCCCGCGCCCACGCCCACTACGCCTCGTTCCTCGATTCCCAGGGGCGCACCGCGGAGGCCCGGCGGTCCTACGAGAAGGCGCTCGCGCAGGACCCCGACGCGCCGGGCGTGGCGGACGAACTGGCGCGGCTCGGCCGTCGGCGTCAGGCGAAGTTCGACAGCGTGTGGGAAGGAATTCTCCTCATGCCGCTGCTTCCCTTCGTGGGAATCTCCGGCCTCCTCTCCAAGCTCACCAAATGAACCCCCATCGAAAACTCGCCACTATCGCCATCGTGCTGGTCGTCCTCACCACGGGAACGGGTTTCCGGAAGTTCCTCCATCTCGACCCCCTCCGGGAAGTGGGCAGCTATTACCCGCTCGCCGTGGGCAACCGCTGGGTCTACGTCGACTCGACGGGCACGGAGCACGAGGAGGTCCTCTCCGACCACATCGGCGAGTTCTTCTACAACCCGCGCACGCGACTGGGCACGTCGCACGATCCGGAAGGCGTGAAGCAGGCGGTCTTCTACAAGGGAATCCCGCGATCGTCGTGGTTCATCCTGAAATTGCCGCTCCGGACCGGCGCGATCTGGTCCTCCGAGGATCTCCTCTACGAGATCACGAGCACGACCAAGACGGTCCTCGTGCGCGCGGGCACCTTTCGTGACTGCGTGGAGGTTCGCGTGCGGCACAAGCGAGAGTTCGTGACAAACCGCGAGGAGGGCACCGTGGAGGCGGTGCTCACGATCACCTTCGCCCCCGGCGTGGGGCCGGTGGAGTGGCGAACCACGATCGGGAACCGCGTGCTGTACCGCAAGGAGCTGGTGAGCTTCCAGCTCGGCTAAACCCTGACTCCCAGGAAGATGCCTCTCGCGAGGGGTGGGCCGTGGCACCAGGAGCGCGCGGGCCGAGGGCACCCGGAGTAGCGAAGGGGCCCGACTCACGCCGGGCCCCGATTTTTTTGCCTCGCGGCGATGGACGGCCGCGACGATCCTCAGCGCCGGTGGAGCTTCCGCTCGATCTCCTTGCGGGCCTGATCGAGGCGATCCTTCACCCTGATATCAAGCCGCTCAGCGCTGCTCTCGAGTTCCCTTTCGAAATGCTCCTGCATCTCCTTCAGACGTTCCTGGAAGCGGTGATCGAGGTCCGGCATGGACGGCCTCCTTCCCAAGCGTTACCGCGTCGGTGCATCCGGGAGAACGAGGGCGTCGTGGCAAGACAACGCGCGGCGCCGTGAGTACACACGGCGCCGCGCGGGATGTCAACCTGGGATTCGATCCGGCCGGCGAGAAGCGCGGCGGCCGGTCAGTGGATGTTCTCGATGTCCGGTGGAGGCATGCGGGTCGTCATCGCCTCATGGCCCGTCACGGTCGAGACCGGCTTCTGATTCAGCATCCAGTGGAGCGGCCGGAACCCAAGCTGGTCCACCGCGTAAGCGCAGATATTCGCCGCCTCGGCGGCCAACAGGAACGGGTGGTTCTCGAACGCGTCATCATAATCGTCGTGCGCCGAAGCGGTCACGGGCGCCGCGAGCAGGCCCGCCGCCGCCAGCGCGGCCATCCATCGCCGAAACGTCATGTTGTTCTCCCCTTCTCCCTTTTCGAAGCCGGAGTTCGCCGGGAAACACGATGGAGCCGTTCACCCGGAACGCCCCCTCGCCCCTCCGGATCTATCGGAGACTTGCGCCGGGAACTTGACCCCCCCTCCCAAGAACATTTTATCCGGGATTGAGGGGGAAAAGCCTCTTTTTTCGAGGGGGTCCGGTGCCCCTTCCCGGGCCCGGCCTGGGCCCGTTTCGGCCCAAACCCCTCCCCCAAAGTAAAAAAGGCAGGAACTTCCTGGGAAGTTCCTGCCTTTCCCCTCTGAAACGGCCTGCACTCGCAGGTCATGTCTATGAGTGGTCTCCTCGGGGAAGGAGTGTCACATTTTTTTCAGGGCTGGCCCCCGTGATAAATATCCAGCTCTGGGAACCGGATCGCCGGACCGAAGACATGGCTGAGGACCCGCTTGTCCGCCCAGTTCATCTCGGTCTGGATCGGATAGGGGTTCTCGAGGATGAACCGTTCACCATTGATGTAGGTCACCCGTTCCGTGGGGGTATATTCGCTCGGCCCGTGGTTGGGTGCCTCCACGAGGTAGCCGAGGTCCGGAACGAACGCCTTCCTATCATCCGCACGGCTCTGCCAGTCCAGGGACTCAGGGGGCTGGAAGAAAGGCCGCGTGATGCGCGGAATGGTCTGGGCATATCCGGGAATCCGGATTTCACCAAGATCCTCGGCCGCTTCACGCTGGATGGGAACGCGGATGGCGAGCTCGGACTCGCTCATCTCACTGGCCGAGTCGCGGAAAGCGGGGGGAATCTTCCCGGGATCGTCGGTGAAACCCACGTTCCCCTGCGAATCGATCCACTTGTAGATCGTGGCAGACGCGGGGGAAGCGAGGAGCGCGATCGCGAGGAGCGCGGTGAGGGCCAGAAACGTCCTTCTGGCCAGGTTAATGGGAATCATGGGACGACCTCCTTCAAGGAGCTACTCGCCTCAAGAGGGAAGCCGCCCGCGGTGCTCTCCTCCTCCATGGCCGCAAGTGCCTGAGACCTTAGAGGAAAATCCCACGGGTTGCGCCGCCCTCCAGGCGAAACCTCCGGCCTCTCCGACTGCGAACCCACGCCAAGCGCGAGAGGCCGGAGGCAGTGCGCCGGGGAGCGTGGGGGTTTCACTACTTAGGTGGCAGGAAAACGAGGATGGTGTCAGGCAAAGGTTGGGAAGATTCCGTCCGGGCGCGGGCAGGAGCCCAACTTCATTCCGCTCAGGACCCCTGGATTCGAGCTCTGCGGTCAAGGGCGTCAAAAATGGCCTTTTTCACTGCCTCATAGTCGGGTGGGAGAACGACGGGGAGGTTCGCGTAGGTCGGGGTGACTCCGGGGAGCTTCTCCTCATGGTAGAGGGTCTTGAATTCGGGGAACTTGAGTCCGTTGGCGGTCGAAATCACGACCACCCTCTCATTTTTCCGAATGACTCCGGCCTTCACCAACTTGAAGAGCGCGGCCATCGCCACGCCCGTGTGGGGGCAGGTGAACATCCCCGCGCGGTCGGCTTGGGCCGCCGCGTTGGCCAGCTCATCCTCGGTCGCCTCCTCCACCACGCCGGCAAACTCCTGGAGCACCTTGATCGCCTTCCGGATGCTCACGGGGTTCCCGATCTGGATGGCGCTGGCGAGCGTCGGCTCCGCGCGAATGGCCTCGAAATCGCGGAAACCGGTCTTGAAGCTGCGGTAGAGCGGGTTCGCCGCGTGGGCCTGCGCGACGGCGATGCGCGGGTAACGGCTGACGAGGCCCATCTCGCGCATCATGATGAAGCCCTTCCCCAGCGCGCTCACGTTGCCGAGGTTTCCGCCGGGGATGATCACCCAATCCGGCACCTCCCAGTCGAACTGCTGCACCACCTCGATGCTCACGGTCTTCTGCCCTTCCACCCGCAGAGAGTTCATCGAGTTGGCGAGGTAGATGTTGTTCTCGACGCAGACCTTCTGGACGATCTCCATGCAGCCGTCGAAGTCCGTCTCGAGGCAAAGCACCAGTGCGCCGTTGGCCAGTGGTTGCACGAGCTGGGCATTGGAAACCTTGCCCTTCGGCAGGAAGACGATGGCCTGCATGCCGGCCGCCGCACAGTAGGCCGCGAGCGCCGCGGAAGTGTCCCCCGTCGAGGCGCATGCGACGGCGGGGATGCTCTTCCCCTCGGCGATCATCTGCTTCACGGCGGAGACCAGCACCGTCATGCCGAGGTCCTTGAACGAGCCGGTGTGGCTGTTCCCGCAGTGCTTGACCCAGAGATCGTCCACCCCGATCTCACGCCCGAGCCGCTCGGCCCAGAAGAGGTTCGTCCCCCCCTCGAACATCGACACGATGTTCGCGTTGTCGACCGTCGGGAGGACCCACTCCTTCTTCCCCCAGACGCCCGAGCCGTAGGGCCAGGTCGTCCCGCAGTAACGATCCTCGAACAGCTTGATCCAGTCCGCCGAGCTGCGGTGGCGGAGCTTCTCGAGATCGTGTTCGACCTCCAGCAGGGAGCCGCACTTGCGGCAGCGGTAGACCACCTCGTTCAGCGGGTACCGCTCGCCGCAGCGGTTGAAGCACTCGAACCAGGCGTTGTATTCGGGACGGGCGTCCATGGGCCTTCCGGAGTCGGTGTCGTGCCGTGAAAATCATATTAGGAGGCGGCGCGCCCTGGTGTCAACGCGCGCGCGCCGCCGGTTGTCACGCTGAATCCCGCGTGGTATAACCTGCGCCACCCCGGCCCGCCGCTGTGCGCGGAAGGCCCACTCGGAGGTTTTCGCTCGCGCCATGATGAACCTCGCGCGACCGGCCGGCCGCGTCGGATGGCCCTCCCGGCTTCTGCTCGTTCTCGCTTTCGTGTTCACGCTCGCCTGCGGCAAGGGCGGCGGGAGCAATCCCGGAACGCGGGAATCGGGAAGCGAGCCCCAGGCCGCCACCCCCGCCGCGAACACCGAACAGGACGCGCTCGACAGTCTGGTGACCACACTCGAGGGGCAGCGCTTCGAGGATGCCGCCGATGAAGCGCAGCGCTTCATCGAGCAGTACCCCACGAGCCCGAAGCTCGGCCAGGTGCAGTACATCAGGGGCCGCGCGCTCGTGAGCGCCGGCAAGTCCGAGGAGGGGATCGCCGTCCTGCGCGACATGCTCACGAAGTACCCGGCGGACGACAACGTCCCCTTCGCCGCCTTCTACGTCGCGCAGGGCGAATACATGAACGCTTACGGGCCGCTGTCCCAGTACAAGATCGAATTCGAGCAGGCGGTCCCGCTCTTCGAGAAGGCGCTCGAGGCCTTCCGCGGGGTGGCGAAGACCTACGCGGCCGACGGGCAGGTCGCCACGCGGGCGCGCCTCATGGCCGCCCAGACGCTCTTCGACCTGCGGCGACGGGAGGAGGCGCTGGCGGCGTTCGGCGAGTACCTGAAGAAGGAGCCGCAGGGCCAGTACGCGGGCCAGGCCCTCTTCCAGACGGGCGCGATCCTCGCTGAGCTCGAGCGCAACGGGGAGGCCAAGGAGACCTACGCGCGCCTGATCCGGGAGTTCCCCGGCACGTCGGAAGCCGCGACCGCGGTCGATCGCCTCGCCGAGTTGAACCTGATCGGCCAGCCGATGCCCGCGATCGAGGTGACGCGCTGGGTGAACCAGGGGGTTCTCGCGGATCAGTGGAAGGGGAAGGTTCTCGTGGTCACCTTCTGGAACGCCTGGTGTTCCCACTGCCAGCACGACATGCCGAAGATCGAATCCGTCTACCGGAAGATCCATTCGTCTGAATTGGTGATGCTGGGGATCACCGACAATACGAAGGGGCAGAACGACTCCACCGTCAACGCGTTCGTGCAGGAAAAGCAGTTGACTTTCCCGATCGGCATCGACAACCATGGTGCCACGAGCGGCCGGTACGCGGTGAGCCGGATCCCAGGCACGGCCATCGTCGATCGCAAGGGGATCGTCCGGTGGCGCAATACCGGCGCTCTGCTCGATGAGGCGCTGATTCAGCGATTCCTGAAGGGCCGTTCCGGCGCTACTGCCGCTCCCCCCGCGCGCGAAGAGAGTTCCGGCGCCGGCCGGACTGCCAAAGGGGGGGATGTCTCATGAGGCGGAGAAGTTCCCGTTCAAGGTTGGCCCTCGCTTCGATCGGGACATCATGGTTGTGGTGCGCCCTCGCCCTGTCCCTTTCCTGGTCCGGGCCGGCCCGGGCGGAGATCTTCAAGTGGGTGGATGAGGGCAGCGTCGTCCACTACACGACCAACCGCGCCAGCATCCCCATCAAGTTCCAGGACACCGTCAAGATCGTCGAGACGCCTCCCGCCGCGCCGCCTCCTGTCATGCGCGAGGCCGAGCTGCCGCCCCTGCCCGGGCCTCTCCTCGGCGAGGAGGAGCTCCCGCCTCCGCGCCAGGGGACGTCCGACGTGACGGGCCGTCTCCTGGAGCCCGCGCCCGCCCCGCCGGCCGAGGCGGCTCCGCGGACACGTACCGCGTCCATCGCGCCGTCCTCGGCCCTCACCCTGAAATCCTTCTCCGGCAAGAGCGAGGGCTGGTGGCGCGCCCAGTTCTACCAGCAGCACCAGACCGTTGATCGTCAGCAGAAGATCGTCGACACCCACCGCACGCGGCTGCGACAGATCATCAAGTCGCATGCCGGGGGCGAACAGGTTCTCCCGCTGGAGGACGATCCCGACTTCCAGAAGATGGCCGACGTCCTCCCGCGGGAGGAGAACCGGCTGAACCAGATCAAGCGCAATTTCCGAAGGCTCGAAGCACGCGCCGACCAGCTCCGGATCCCGGAGTCGTGGCGTGAGTAGCGGCGGCTGATCCCTCCGCGCGTTCTCCACATTCCAGGTCCAGGTCTGACTCGCCACGTTCATCGCCAGCCGTTCATCAAGCCCCCGCAAATCGTCCTTCTCGCGCTCCTCCGCGTCACCACCATCATCGTGTTCGCTCACCTCACGGCGGGCGGCGCCGTCGTTGGCGTCGAGCGGCGAATGCAGTTTTCATGGCAGGCGTTCTCGCCGCGATCTGTCTCCGGTTCGTGCACGCGCAGACCCCTTGCCGATCGCTTCTCGCTGGCCTGCTGATGTCATGTATCTTATTGATTATGCTAATTAATTTTAATCGTCGGATCTGTCGCACCCCGGCTTGACACCCCCCTTGGGGTTTGTTAATCGGGAAGCAAGTCGGCACTCCGGCGCGGGCCCCGGGTCATCCCGGTTGCTCCCCCCGCCGCGCCCATCATCCCTGACCGACGTAACGACCAGGCCCCGCTTGGTGGACCTGGGCCCCGGCGCCGCTTCCGGCCGCCGGGCCCGACGGGGAACTCCCGCCGCATAACTGCAGAGAAAGGCGCACCCGAGACGGGTTCGTCACAGGACGCGCGGCCTTCTCCCTTTTTTCGCGAGCCGCGCGGGGCGCTCCTGCTTTTGCCGGGGCCGGGGACACGTGTGCCCGGGAAGTAGCCTGTTTTTCTTGACTGGAGGCTTCATCCTTGATGACGCGCAACCCTTTCTTCCGCATGACCGATGAGACC
>JBGPLH010000147.1:0-7833 GCA_041486365.1 Thermodesulfobacteriota bacterium
CCGAAGGAGTACGGCGGCGGCGGGATGGAAACGGGCGCGCAGCGCGTCGTCACGGAGGAGATGAGCCGCGCGGGCGTCCCCTTCATGGTGAACTACATCGGGCTGGCCTGGGCGGGGCCGACGATCCTCCACGCGGGGACGGAGCAGCAAAAGAAACGCTTCGTCAGGAACATCCTCTCCGCCGAGGAGGTCTGGTGCCAGGGCTTCAGCGAGCCGGGCTCCGGATCGGATCTGGCGAGCCTGCGCACGAGCGCCGTGAAGCAGGTGGACGCCTACGTCATCAACGGCCACAAGGTCTGGACCACGCAGGCCGTATGGGCCGACATGATGATCCTGCTGGCACGCACGGATCCGGGCGTTCCCAAGTACGACGGCATCTCCTACTTCCTCTTCCCCATGAAATCAAAAGGAGTGGAGATACGCCCGCTCGTCAAGATGACGGGGGAGGGTGGCTTCAACCAGGTGCTCTTCGAGAACGTCGCGATCCCTGCCGGCGCGCTGCTCGGGCGCGAGGGGCAGGGATGGCAGCTCGCCATCATGACGCTCACCTTCGAGCGCGGCGCTGCGGAGGGCAGCGGCGGCGGCATGTCGAGCGCGATCGGCGAGCCGGTGGCGCGCCTCGTCCGGCTCGCCCGGAAGAGCGTCCGCGACGGGCGGCCCGCGATCGAGGATCCCTACGTGCGCGATCGGATCGCGCAGTTCGCCATCGAGGAGGCGGCGCTCGGCGCCTGCTCGCGCCGCTACAAGGTGCCCGGCCTCGTCGAGGACCGGCCGCTCGCGATCCCCTTCATGGGCAAGCTCGTCGGAAGCGAGCTTGCCCAGCGCACGACGGCCTTCGCCCAGGAGATCGAGGGGCCCGCGGCCCAGTACTGGCTCGGCGCCGAGCGATCCATCGAGGGCGGCTTCTGGCAGCGCGCCTACATGAACACCTTCGGCTTCACGATCGGCGGAGGCACGAGCGAGATCCAGCGCAACATCATCGGCGAGCGGATCCTGGGGCTGGCGAAATCCAAATAGGAGCGCTCCGCGAGGGGAAGGAAATGTCGGGAGGGCGAAGCTCCTGCTGAGCCCTCGACGGAGTGGGCTCGCCAGGAGGTTCGCCCTCCCCAAACCCTTGCTGCCGCGGGTTTGCCAGGAGGCTCGCCCCCCCAGGAGAATTGGGAGAAAGAATGATCCCCGATGATTTCGGATATGGAGAGGACCAGAGCATCCTGCGCCGCGAGGCGCGGAAGGCCCTCGAATCCTGGTGCACGCTCGAGGCGGTGCGCAGGATCATGGAATCGCCCGCCGGCACCGACGAGGCCCTCTGGAAGACCATGGCGGGCATGGGCTGGCTCGGGCTCGCGGTGCCCGAGCAGCACGGCGGCAGCGATCTGTCGATGGTGAGCCTCGCGACGCTGGCGGAGGAGATGGGGCGCGCGCTGCTGCCGTCGCCCTTCCTCGGGACCCTCTTCGCGACCCTCGTGATCCGCCATGCGGCGAGCCCCGCGCAGCAGAAGGCCTGGCTCCCGCGCATCGTGACAGGCGATCTCAAGGGCGCGGTCGCGACCATGGAGAAGGACAGCGGCTGGGATCTCTCGGCCGTGTCGGCGACGGCCACGCGGAAGGGCGACCGGATCGCGCTCGAGGGTGCGAAGCACCTCGTGACGGACGCCCCCTCGGCTGATCTGATCCTGGGGACCTTCAGGGAAACAGAAGGCCTCAGCCTCTTCGCCGTCGAGCCTGCCGCCGCGGGCGCGAAGATCTCGCCCGATCTTCTGGTGGACGGGACGCGCCGGAGCGGCTGCGTCGAGTTCCCGGGCGTCGAGGTGGCCGCTAACGCCCGGATCGGCGCACCGGGTACCGCGCTCGCCACGCTGGCGCTCGTGATGCCCCGGATGTGGACGGCGCTCGCGGCGGAGATGGCCGGTGGCATGGATCGCATCCTCGCGATAACGGTCGACTACGCGAAGGTGCGCGAGCAGTTCGGAAAGCCCATCGGCGCCTTCCAGGCCGTGAAGCACCCGCTCGTCGACGTGATGACCGACGTGGAGATGACCCGCTCCCTGGTGTACCGTGCCGCGGCGGCCATCGATCACGAGCCGGAGAGCGCCGAGCGCCTCTCGCGCATGGCCAAGGCGCTCGCCTCGGATGCCTACGCCAACGCCGTCGCGCATGCCGTGCAGCTCCACGGCGGTATCGGCTTCACCTGGGAGTGCGACGTCCACCTCTTCTTCAAGCGCGCCCAGTGGTCGAAGTTCGCCCTCGGTGACTCAGCCCATCACCGCAGGCGGATCGCGGAGATCGTCATCGGATCCTGAGCCCGGACCGCCCGTTCCTCGTCGGCAATCCGCGGAGCCTCCCGTGAGCAAGCCCGAGAACGTGGCCCGCACGGCCTTCATCATCGCCGAGTTCCGCGCGGAGGAGAACGCCGCGGCGACCCCTCTCTACCGGGACGACGTCGTCCCACTCTTCCTCGACGCCGAGACGCGCGAGATGGCCCGCCAGTCCGCCGCGACCTTTCCGGCCGCGAGCGAGATGGTGAAGGTCCGGACCTGGTACTTCGATCGTGCGATGTCGCGGGCCATGTCGGACGGCGCCCGGCAGGTCGTGATCCTGGGTTCCGGTCTCGACACGCGCGCCGCGCGGCTGGCCCGGGACGGCGTGCGCTTCTTCGAGATCGACGACGGCCGCACGCTGGACCTGAAGCACGAGCGCCTTTCGGCCGCCGGTCTTCTTCCCGACGTCCTCTTCCTGCCGGGCGATTACCTCGCGGACGACCTGGTCGATCGGCTCCGGGCAACGGGCTGCGACCCCGACCGATCCACCTACGTTCTCTGGGAGGGGAACACGACCTACCTCCCGCCGGAAGACGTGATGAACGTCCTCGGAACGCTCGCGGGCGCGTTCCGGGACCTTTCGGTCTCCCTCGATTACATGTCGGAGAAGGTCATCGCGCGGACGACGGGCCACGACGACCTGGACGCCTACATCGATCACCTCGCGTCGATCGGGGCGCCCTGGCGCTCCGGCTTCGACGATATCAAGGCCGTCGCGGCGGACGCGGGGCTCACGCTCCTCGAGTCGTTCTCGGCGGCGGAGCTCTTCCGGCGCTGCCGCGGGCGCGAGACCCCGCCTTCCCCGATCTTCGACCACTACTTCGTCTGCACGATGCGGAGCGCGGGGCTCTGAGATGACCCGCTACACCGATCCCGATCTGCGCAGCGCGGCGCTCGTCACCATCGACACGCAGCGTGACACGCTCGACGGGCAGCCGTTCGAGATACCGGGTACCACGGCAATCCTCCCGAACATGGCGGCGCTCCTGCGCGCCTGGCGGGAGGCGCGCCTTCCCATCGTGCACGTCGTGCGGATCCACCTGCGGGACGGCTCGAACGTGGATCTGTGCCGGCGCGAGCAGATAGAGCAGGGTGCGCCGCTGCTCATCGAGGGCTCGCCGGGATGCGAGATCGCGGAGCCGCTCCTGCCCGCGCCCGGCCTGCGGCTGGACACGGATCTGCTGCTCGCCGGCGGGATCCAGACGATGGGCCTGCACGAGGTCGTCCTCTACAAGCCCCGCTGGGGCGCCTTCTACGGGACGCCGCTCGAGGGCCATCTCCGGGCCCTGGGCGTCGGCACGCTCCTTTTCACCGGGTGCAACTTCCCCAACTGCCCCCGGGCATCCATCTACGAGGCGAGCGAGCGCGATTTCCGGATCGTCCTGATCGAGGACGCGGTCTCGGGGCTCTACGATCGCGCAAAGGACGAGCTCCGGAACATCGGCGTGGCGATCACGACGACCCGGGCGCTGCTCGCGGATCTCCGGCACGCCTGACCCCCGGGCGCGCCACGAGGAGCCATCGCGCATGGAATGGATCACCCAACCGCAATCCTGGATCGCCCTCGTCACCCTCACGGCGCTCGAGGTCGTGCTCGGCATCGACAACATCGTCTTCATCTCGATCCTCTCGGGAAAGCTCCCGCGCGGGCAGCAGGTGCGCGCGCGCCGCCTGGGGCTCGCCCTCGCGCTCATCATGCGGGTCCTTCTCCTGCTCTCCCTGGCCTGGATGGTTCGCCTCACGGCGCCGCTCTTCACGGTGCTCGGCAACGAGATCTCCGGGCGCGACCTGATCCTGCTGGGCGGCGGGCTCTTCCTGCTGGCCAAGAGCACCACGGAGATTCACGAGAAGCTCGAGGGTGAAGCGGGAGAGGCCTCGGCGCGCGTCGGCGCCACGATGGGCGCGGTGCTCGTCCAGATCATGCTGCTGGACGTCGTGTTCTCCCTCGACTCCGTGATCACCGCCGTGGGCATGGTGCGGGAGATCCCGATCATGATCACGGCCGTGGTGATCGCCGTCGGATTCATGATGGTGTTCGCTGGACCCGTCGGCGATTTCGTGGAGCGGCACCCGACGGTGAAGATGCTCGCCCTTTCGTTCCTGCTGCTGATCGGCGTGGCGCTGATAGCCGACGGTCTCGGGACCCACATCTCCAAGGGCTACATCTATTTTGCCATGGGATTTTCGGTCTTCGTCGAGATGCTGAACCTGCGGCTGCGCGCGAAGGCCCCCCCGCTGCGCCTGCGGGAGCGCTTCTAAGGGGTCCGGCTTGACTTATTGACGAGTTCAGGTGGAGGCGGCGCCGACCGCGCCTGCCTGAAAGGAGGTCGGGAATGTCCGAGGAGAAAGCGAAACGGCGGGGCGCCGATGTCCCACCGGGGGAGCGGCACATCGCCGGGCGGGATGCGCTCGCGCGGCTGCCCGGGCCCGCGGGCGAGCGGTACGCGGCGGTATTCCTGAAGGAAGGGCTCGAGGTGGAGATCTTCGCGCCCGTCGGCCAGGACCCGCAGCAGCCCCACACCCGGGACGAGCTGTACGTGGTCATCTCGGGGAGCGGGATCTTCTGGAACGGGACGAGCCGGCATCCTGTCGGCCCGGGGGACTTCATCTATGTTCCGCCGCGCGTGCCCCACCGGTTCGAGGAGTTCACGAAGGATTTCGCGGTATGGGGGATCTTCCTGGGGGAGCCATGAGCCCGGAGGTCCCGCCCAAAGGGCGGGCCGACAAAGTTCTGATGGAAACGATCGCCTCCGGGTACGGTCTCCCGGAGGCGCTGCGCGTGGACGCGGCGGGTGACCTCTACTTCACCGACGCCGCGATGGGAGGCGTGTACCGGCTCTCGCCCCGGGGCGGCATCGAGACCATCCTGCCGAGGCGCAAGGGCGTGGGCGGGCTCCTGCTGCACGCCGATGGCGGGGTGGTGGTTTCCGGCCGCGACGTGATCCACATCCGGGAGAGCGGCGAGACGCGATTTCTCTTCAACGCGGAGGGCGTGCTCGGCTGGAACGACATGATCGCGGACGCGCGGGGGCGGGTCTACGTCGGCTCCATGCGGTCGAGCGCGCTCCAGAACGAGGATCGCGTGCCGGGGGAGCTGTGGCGAATTGACGGGGAAGGGCGGGGCGAGCTCGTCTACGAGGGGATCGCGTTCGCCAACGGCGTCGGGCTCTCGCCGGATGGCCGCACGATCTACCACTCGAACTACTCGGAGGGGACCGTTCTCGCCCATGACTTCGACGCGAGCGGGCGGGGCGTGAACCGCCGGGTCTTCGCCAAGATCGCGGACGCAAACCCGGACGGCCTGGCGGTGGACGAGACGGGCGGCGTGTGGGTGGCGATGGGAAGGGGCGGGGGCATCGCGATCTTCACGCCGGACGGGACCCTCGCCCGCGTGCTCGACGTCCCGGCAACCTTCGTCGCGAGCCTGTGCTTCGGCGGGGCCGACCGGCGCGACCTTTATATATGCACGATGGACAACACGGAGCGGCCCGAGCGGATGGGAACGATCTTTCGCACGCGCTCGGAGGTACCGGGGCTCCCCGTGCCCCTCGCGCGCGTGTAAGACACCCGCCCGCACCGGCCGGGGAGGGCGAGGCTCCTGCCGAGCCCATCTACAGCAAGCCCGAGAAGCGGTTCAGGAATGGCCGAGGCAATTCCGGCTCGCCAGAGGCTCGCCCTCCCAAACCCTCCCGGCGCGCCCTGCTTCACTCCTCCACCACCTCCGCCTCGAGCCTCACCGCGCAGTTGACCGAGCGCGACACGAGGCAGCTCTTCTCCGCCTTCTCCATGGCCTTCGTCACCTTCTCGCGATCCGATCCGGCGGGCACGGTGATCCGCGCCCGGAGGATCACTTCCGTGAACTTGAGTCCCCCCTCCACGCGGTCGAGCACGCCTTCCGAATCCACGTGAAGCGCGTTGAAGGCGATCTTCGACGCCCGCGCCACGGCGCGGAGCGTCAGCAGGAAGCAGGACGTGACGGACGCGACGAACAGGTGCTCCGGCGACCAGCGATCGCCCGGACCGTCGAACTCCCTGGGCGGAGCGCACTCGAGCGCGGGAAGCCCGCCCACGTCCAGGCGCGCGGCCCCCTCGGGGCCGCCGTCCAGGCGGAGCGCGTAGCGATGGGGGAACGGCTGCATGGGATCTCTCCTTCCGATGTCCAGGTCCCGTGCAAGGGTGCCCGGTTGCACGCCCGGCGGTGGAGCGGCATGATGGCAGCGAAGGCTAACCCGGCAGGGAGGAAGGCGCCATGATGGAATCCTGGAACCCCGCCACCGAGGAGCGCGTCGCCGTCTACGAGGAGTGGGACGACGCCGGGCTCGAGGCCGCGCTCGCGGCCGTGCACGGGGCGTGGCCGGCCTGGCGGGAGACCTCCTTCGGGCACCGTGCGGATCTCATGCGGCGCGCGGCCCGGGTGCTGCGCGAGAAGCGCGACGAGTACGCGTGGCTCATGGCGTCGGAGATGGGGAAACCCGTCTCCGGCGGACGCGCCGAGATCGACAAGTGCGCCCTCTGCTGCGACTACTACGCCGACACGGCGTCGGCCCATCTCGCGCCCGAGCCGATCACGACCGACGCCTCGAAGAGCTACGTCCGCTACGATCCCCTCGGCCCCGTCCTCGCCATCATGCCCTGGAACTTCCCCTTCTGGCAGGTGTTCCGCTTCGCGGCGCCCGCGCTCATGGCGGGGAACGCGGGGCTGCTCAAGCACGCGTCCAACGTCACCGGCTGCGGGCTCGCCATCGAGGACGTCTTCCGGCGCGCGGGCTTCCCGCAGGACCTCTTTCGCACGTTGCTCGTCGGCGTGCCTGCCATCGAGCGCGTGATCGCCGACGTTCGCGTGGTGGCGGCCACGCTCACGGGGAGCGAGCGGGCGGGGAACGCCGTGGGCGGCCAGGCAGGCAGGGCGCTCAAGCCCTCGGTGCTGGAGCTTGGCGGATCGGATCCGTTCATCGTGCTCGGGGACGGCGACGTGACGTTGGCTGCGCGCGTGGGTGCCCAGGCCCGCACCATCAACTCGGGCCAGTCCTGCATCGCGGCCAAGCGCTTCATCGTGGTGGAAAAGGTCGCCGACGCGTTCACGAAGGAGTTCACGGGGCACATGGCGGCGCTGCGGATGGGCGACCCGCTCCGGGACGACACCGAGGTAGGCCCGCAGGCCCGCGGCGATCTGCGCGACGAGCTGCACGAGCAGGTGCGAAAGTCCGTGGCCGCGGGCGCCCGATCCGTCCTCGGCGGCGAGCCGGCGAAGGGGAAGGGCTGGTTCTATCCGCCCACGGTCCTCACGGATGTGAGCCCGGGCATGCCCGCCTACGACGAGGAGCTCTTCGGCCCCGTGGCGAGCGTCATCCGCGCGCGCGACGAGGACGACGCGGTGCGCATCGCCAACGACTCGCGCTTCGGTCTCGGGTCGAGCCTCTGGACGCGCGACCTGAAACGCGCGGAGTCCATCGCGGCGCGCATCGAGGCGGGGAGCGTCTTCGTGAACGCCCTCGTGAAGAGCGACCCGCGGCTC
>JBGPLH010000148.1:0-7764 GCA_041486365.1 Thermodesulfobacteriota bacterium
AGTTCGGCGAATACCTTGAGGTCACGCCCGGGCCCGCAGCCAAAATCGAGTATTGCAAACGGCGATTCACCCTCGATGTACTGCAATAGCGAATCGATGTTCTGGCGCACGTCGTGATCGCGCGTCCCTTCCCAGAAATCTTCGGCAAACTGGTTGTAGTTCTCCAGGGTCCTGTCGGACAGGTCTTCCAGGTCCTGCGGATTGAGTTTCATGCTCATCTCGCTATACCGGTCTTTCGGGTACCCCTGACCACGTCGAGAAACCCGGCTGCCAGGAAATCACTTCAGAAACTCGACGACCAGATCCGCCAGCGCGCCGGGCTGCTCTTCCTGCACGAAGAGTTTCGCCTTCGGGATCGATTGAAATCGATTGGCGTTTGGAAATTGAGATACCATCGCCCGAGCGGTTGTTTCGGGAAAAGTCGGATCGGCGGCCCCCCACAGAAACGCTACCGGCATGGACAGCTTGCCGTGAAGCTCGGCGAACCGATCGAGCCGCTTGAACTTCATCCGCACCAGGAATTGCAGCATCGCAGAGAAACGATCTCGAGAAGACAGGAGCGGCGTGAGGAACAGGTCGGCGAACTCTCCGTCGATCAAGTCGAGATCCACGAAGCAGCCCCCGAATCCCATGGCGGAGCGCCTGAAGCGACTCGATACCAGCAGGCGCCGAAAGACGACGCCGCTGCCCGGCAATCGTGCGAGGAACTGGTAAAGCGGAATCCACGGGGGCCGATGACCGGGAATCTCCGTGTTCGTCAAGACAAGGTGCGTGACGCACGCGGGGTCGAGAAGTGCCAGCTCGCGGGCGACCCAGCCTCCGGTGTCATTGCCCAGCAGGGCGTAGGACGAAACCCCCTCCGCGGACAGCGCCCGCTGAAGTACTAGCGCCTGGCCCGTGGAAGAGAAGTCCCCCGCGTCGCCCGAGATCGAGTCTCCGAAGCCCACCAGGTCGAATGCATAGCAAGTGAACCGCTTCGAGAGTTCCGGCACGATTTTTCGCCAGGTGAGGCCGGACAGGGGAAATCCGTGCAGGAGGACCAGGGCGGGACCAACGCCTGACTTGCGGTAGCAGACTCTCGCGCGGCCCACGTCGACAAAATGCCTGTTCCCGAATTCCTCCGCGACTTGGGATGAGATCATGAGCCCCTCCGGATCCAGGATGGCCGGCTCCTCATGGCCGCTAGCGAGCATCCCTGGACCCCACGATGGTTCGCGGGCTGACGATGCCGGGCGCCTCGCCACGGGCGACCGTCCGGAGCACCCGGTAGAGCTTCGTCTCCTTCAGCCCGGCCATCCGTTCCGGAAGGTCGAGCTCGAACCGCATGGTCCCGCTCGAGTCGAACGTCACCTCCGCGCCGAGGTGCTTCAGCAGATCGATCATGGGCCGGTTCTCGGCGAGCACGTATCCTCGGAACCTGCGGATCCCGTTTTCGAGGGCCACCGCTCCGAGCGCCTGGAGCAGCAGCGTGCCGATCCCCCGGCCCTGGTGGGTGTCGACGACGACGACCGCGGCGTCCGCCGCCTGCGAATCCTCGGGAAAGCGGACGTACCGCGCCACGCCCAGAGCCGGTTCACCCGGCTCTCCGGCTGCGAGGGCAACCCAGGCGAAGTGATCGACGTAGTCGATCTCGGTGAAGTAGGTGAGCTGCGCCTCGGTAAAAGTGTTGAGCGGGCCCATGAAGCGCCGGTACCGCGAATCGGGGGACAGCCGCGAGAGACCCTCCACGAGGCGCGGCTTGTCCTCGGGGACGAGGGGCCTGAGCCGCAGGCGCATCCCATCGGCGAGCACCAGCTCCGTGGTGCGCCGGGCGACGAACTCCGGGTCGACGGGCCTGGTCATCGACCTCCCTCCCGGCCTTCAATCAACACGGCCGCGGCGAGAGCGCCCGAGAGGGCGAGGCCCGCGGCGACCAGACTCATCCATCGAAATGCCGTGACGAACGCCTCGGAGACGGCCTCCTGGAGCGCGGCCCGCTCGACAGGGGGCGCAAGCCGTGGGGCCTGAGCGCCGCCCAGCTTGGCGCGCTCGCTCTCGAACGCCAACGATACGTCCCGCCGCAGGCTCATGGTGGAAAGCCGCCTATCCAGACCGTCATTGAACAGGTGCAAGAAGAGAATACCCATGACGGCGATCGAGACCAGCCCTGCCGTGCGCGACACGGCGTTATTGATTCCCGAGGCGACGCCGCTGCGGCGCACCTCGACGGCGTTCATCACGGTCGTCGTCAGGGGCGCGACGCTCAACGACATCCCGATCCCCAGCACGACCATGGCCGGAAAGAACGTGCTCCAGTAGCTTCCGCCGGTGCGCGGCAGCGCCAGGAGAGTGAAGCCCGCGGCGGCAATCATCGGCCCCAGGACCAACGGCCTCTTTGCGCCGTAGGCCTGGATCAGGCCACCCGACCATCGCGAGAGCAAGAACACGATCAGGATGAACGGCAGGGTTGCCGCACCCGCCGCGGTCGCCGAGTACCTTTGTACCTGAATGAGATCGAGGGGGAGGAAGAAAAACGCGCTCCCCAGGGCACCGTAGAGGAGCACCGTGAGGACGTTCGCCCCCGTGAAGCTCCGGGAACGAAAAAGCGACATCGGAAGCATCGGCGCGGGGCTCCGGGCCTCGACCACGCCGAAGGCGAACAGGGCCCCGCAGCCGCCGGCCAGCGCGGCGACCACCTGCGCATTCCCCCATCCCAGACGCGACGACTCGATCAGCCCGTAGACAATCCCCCCGAGCCCCAGGGTCACCAGCAGGGCACCCGCCCAGTCGAGCGGCCCGGATGCGTCCGGATCGCGGCTCTCCGGCACGCGCCAGAAGACCAGTCCGAGCACGACCACGCTCAGGGGGAGGTTCAGGAAGAACGCCCAGCGCCAGGAGAGGTGTTCGATGAGCCAGCCGCCGAGGACGGGCCCGAAGCCGGTCGTGATCGCGCTGAAGCCGGACCAGGTGCCGATCGCCCGTCCGCGCTCCCGCTCGCTGAAATTCGCGCTGATGAGCGCGAGGCTCCCGGGCACCAGGAGCGCCGCGCCGATCCCCTGCACGGCGCGGGTGATCACGAGCTGCCGCACGCTGGTGGACAGTCCGCAGGCGGCGGATGCCAGCGCGAAGAGCGCAACCCCGCTCGCGTACACCCGGCGCCGTCCAAACCGATCTCCCAGGGCGCCGCCGACGAGGAGCAGCGCGGAGAAGAGGAGCGCATAGGCCTCGACGACCCACTGGACATCGGTGACGGTGGCCCCGAGGTCGCGCTGAAGCGCCGGCAGCGCCACGTTGACCACGGTGCCATCAATGAAGGCCAGGCTCGAGCCCACAATCGTCGCGGCCAGGACCCAGCGTTGAGCACTCTTCGCGCACGGCTGGGCGACAGGCGCCGCGAGGACGACGCCCTCTGCGCACGGTTGATTGAGGTTCACGCGCTCCTCCCGCTCCCGCGCGCATTCCGCTGGCGCGATGCCTGTCGCCGGTCAAACGGCGGCCCCGCTCGACGAAACTCATTCCTAGAGCAGCGTGCAGGCCTCGTCGAACGAGAGGCGCGGACTGCGCTTGAATACCTTGGCCGGATCGCCGTAGCCGAGACCACAGAGGAAATTCGACCTCACCTGAGTGCCCTTGAAGAACTCCGCGTCCACCCTGGCATTGTCGAAGCCCGACATCGGCCCGCAGTCGAGGCCGATCGAGCGTGCCGCGATGATGAGATACGCCCCCTGGAGCGTGCCGTTACGGAACGCGGTGGTCTCGGCAAGTACATGATTGTCATCGCCCGCGAACCAGCCGCGCGCGGCGGGATTGTGCGGGAACAGTTTTGGTAACTGCTCGTAGAACGCGAGGTCATAGCCGATGATGGCCAGCACCGGGGCGGTCATGGATTTTTCGACGTTGCCTGGTTGAAGCGCGGGCCTGAGCCGCTCCCTGGCTTCCTTTCTGCGCAGGAAGAGGACGCGCGCGGGACTGGAGTTGGCCGAGGTCGGACCCCATTTCATCAGCTCGTACAGACGCTGCAGCTGGTCGTCCGAGACGGGCTTTGGCTGCCAGCCGTTCTGGCTGCGGGCCTTGCGGAAAATGAGGTCGAGTCCTTCATCATTCATCAGCATGAGTTGTCCCTGGGCCGGCGTGAAGAGCTGCAACGATCTCCGATTTCCGTGAATCGAGCGGAGCCTGGCGCCGGGCGTGCTTCCCGAAAAATTAGACGCACCCTGAGCGTCCCGGCATGATCGAGGTCTCAGGGTCCGGCCGCAAGAGGAAGCGGATCACTTTCCCGGCGATCACCAAAACCCCGCGACCGATGGGCGAAAGACCACGACCCCGGCCGCCGTCACGGTCGGGGTCGTTCTTCACGACAAGCCGCGCCTTCCGCGCAGCGGCTATGTTGGCTCCCTTGCCGTGTGCTCTCTCTTCATGGGGGGAGAGGGCGCCGTCACGCTTCGTCACTCCTCCACGGCCGACGTGATCGCATTCTCGAACAGGTCGAAACTCCAGAGGTGCTCGAAACGCTCGGTGAGGCGCGTGGTCACCTCGAAGTAGGCGCCGACCAGCTCATGCGCCCGGTCGATCCAGAACATGGCGCCTCCCGCGCCCGGGTGGCCGAGTGTTCCGAGCGGCTGGAGGCTGCCGTGGAAGTAGGGCCACTTGCTCGGCGACTCGATCTGCCAGCCGTAGCCCCAGGACCCGTGCTGGATCATCGCGCCGAAGAAGAATGCCTTGATCCCCGGAATCTGGTCGCGCGACATGGCCGCTACCGCGGCGGGCGACAGGATGCGCGCGTCGCCGTAGCGCCCGCGATTCAGGAACATTTGACCGAAGACGACCAGATCGTGGGGCGTCGAGAACGCGCCGCCGGCCGGGCTCGGGATCGCCTGGTGGCGGGGCGAGCCGAGCCCGTACCAGAACGTGCCCAGTGGGAGGGGTTCGGCGAGCGGAAGTCCCGGGGCGCGCCTGACGACGCGGTGGGCCGCCGACGGCGGCACCACGAAGTAACTCGCGTCCATGCCCAGCGGCGCGAAGATTCGCTCTCGTGCCAGATCCTCGATCGGTCGCTGGGTGAGCCGCGCCACGATCTCCCCGAGCAGCATATAGTTCTGGTTGGAGTAGGACATCACCTTGCCGGGGGCGGCGATCCGTGGCGCGTCCCAGAAGAACGACAGGACCTCATGGTTTTCCGGGTGTCGCCACGCCGGGCAGGGCGGCGGCTCGAAACCTCTCTCCATCTTACTGGTGGCGTGGTTCACCATGGGCGGGTCCCAGTCCCAGTTGTATCCGCTGGTGTGGGTGAGGAGGTGATGGACCAGGATCTCTTCCACGCCCTCGCCGGTCACTTCGGGCAGGTAGTCCACGACGGGGCGGTTGAGCCCGAGGAGCCCGTCCTCGACGAGCTGCATCACGAGCGTGGCCGTGATCGGCTTGGTCACCGAACAGATCGGAAAGAGTGAGTCTGGCCCAAGGGGCGGCGCGCCCTCCTCGGGGCCCAGAACTCCCCAGACCTCGTGGAGCACGATCACGCCGCGCCGGGCGACGCAAACGCTGAGCGCCGGCGTGTGTCCTTCCTTCACCCAGCGCGCGCGCAGGTCGCGGACGTAGGCCACCCGATGGGAGAGCATCCCGGCCTCTTCCGGCGTTCCGTGGCGCAGCTCCATCAGTCCTCCACCGCTGCGGTGATCGCGTTCTGGAAGAGGTCGAAGTTCCAGAGCTGATCGAAGTCTGCGCTCAGGCGCGTCGTCACCTCGAAGTAGGCGCCAACCAGCTCGTGCGCCGGGTCGATCCAGAACGCGGCGCCGCCCGCACCTGAGTGGCTGAGCGTCCCGAGCGGCTGGAAGCTCCCGTCGTAGTACTTCCATTTCGCGGGGGACGCGATCGCGAAACCGTATCCCCAGGAGGCGTGGGCCGCCGCGTGCTTGACATAACTCGCGCTCACTCCTGGAATCTGGTTGCGGGTCATCGCCGCCACCGCGGCGGGCGAGAGGATGCGCGCGTCGCCGGTGCGGCCACGGTTCAGGAACACCTGGCCAAAGACCGTCAGGTCGAGCGGCGTCGTGAAGAGGCCAAAGTTGGCGGAGGGCATCTCCTGCATCTCACGTGACCCCACGGGTGGCATCGCGGGCGTAAGGGTCCGCAAACGGGAGGCCCAGCGCGCGCTGCACCACACGGTGGGATTCGGACGCGGGCACCACAAAATAGCTATCCTGCATGCCGAGCGGATCGAAGACTCGCTCACGCGCCCGCTGCTCGAGACTCCTTCCCGAAAGGCGCCGTACGATCTCGCCGAGCAACTCGTAGTTGTGGCCCGAGTACACCATCACTTCGCCGGCGCGGGCCGCTCGCGGCGCGTCCCAGAAGCGTGAGAGCCGCTTGTGAATGAGCGGGTGCAGGCCCTCCGGACAAGGCGGTGGGTTGAATCCCGCCTGGAGCTTCCTTTTTACGTGCTCGCCCCAGGGCGGGTCCATGTCAAAAGAGTAGCCGCTCGTATGTGTGAGGAGGTGGTGGACGAGCATCTCTTCCGCGCCCTCACTGGAGACCTCCGGCAGGTAGTCCACGACCGGGCGGTTCAGCCCCAGGAGCCCATCCTCGACGAGCTGCATGATCAGGGTCGCGGTGATCGGCTTGGAGACGGAGGTGGCCGGGAAGAGGGCGTTCCGCGTGAGCGGAGGCGACTCCGAACCGGGGCCGAGGACGCCGAAGGCCTCGTGGAGCACGATCACGCCGCGCCGAGCCACGCAGACGCCAAGTGTCGGCGTGTGCCCTTCCTTCACCCAGCGCGCGCAGAGGTCGCGAGCCAGAGCGACGCGCTCGGGGAGCATCCCGGCCTCTTTCGGCGTTCCATGGCGAAGTTGCATCTCAGTCATCCACGGCTGCCGTGATCGCGTTCTCGAAGAGATCGAAGTTCCAGAGGAACTCCCAGCTCTCGGTCAGGTGCGTGACCACCTCGAAGTAGGCCCCGACCAGCTCGTTCTCGCGATCGATCCAGAAGTTCTGGCCCCCGCCGCCGGCATGGGAGAACGAGCCGAGCGGATGGAGGCTGCCCTCGAAGTATCTCCACTTGCTGGGGGATGCGACCGCCCAGCCGTAGCCCCAGGAGGCGTGCTCCATTTCATTCCCCACAATCCGCGCCCGGAGGCCAGGGACCTGGTCGCGCGTCATCGCCGCCACCGCCGCGGGAGACAGGATGCGTGCGTCGCCGTAACGGCCGCCGTTCAGGATCGCCTGGCCGAACACCACCATGTCCAGCGGCGTCGTGAAGATGCCCGCTCCCGCGTAGGGCGTCTCCTGCATCTGGCGCGACCCGAGGCCCTCGAAGAAGGGGCCCTGGGAATCCGCGAGGGGTAGGCCGGGCGCGCGCTGCACCACACGATGCGCCTCGGACTCGGGGACCTCGTAGTAGCTGTCGTTCATGCCCAGCGGGTCGAAGATGCGCTCACGCGCCACCTGCTCGAGGCTGCGGCCCGAGAGGCGACGCACGATCTCGCCCAGCAGCTCGTGGTTGTGGGTCCGTAAGCTTCCCGTCTTGGTAGACACCCTGAGGCTAGGGAATTCTGGCAAAATCCGGGCACCAGGAGGACCCAATGAAGCGATGGCGACGCTTACGACGTGGAAATCGTTGACTACCACTGAGGTTGGATAGGCCATGGCGATGAAGAAGATGACGCCCGTTCACCCGGGGGAGGTGCTCCTGGAGGAGTTTCTCGCGCCCATGCAGATTACGCAGTATCGGCTCCCTGAAATCCAAGGATTGGATGAATACTAAGATTTGGCCGCTGGAATTAGCTAAGGGTG